>JBNASR010000037.1:0-6535 GCA_049717425.1 Microgenomates group bacterium
TATCTTTATCAGGAGTTAATGTCTTTCAACTTCTGCGTTTGGCTTTATCAGGGAAAAAAGAGCCTTTAGCTGTAAAAGAAGAGATAGATTTTTATGCCAAAAAACTTAAGATCAAAAAAGAGTTACTGGAGCGATCTTTAAATGATGGGGCCTCAGGTGGAGAAAAGAAAAAACTTGAGATTTTGCAGGCAGCTTTGTTGCAGCCTAAGTTTTTGATTTTAGATGAAGTGGATACTGGGGTTGATGTTGATGCTTTAAAAACCATTGCTAATTTTATCAATGAATTCAAGAAAGACAGAACAATTCTTATTATTACTCATTACAATCGAATACTGCGTTATTTAGCTCCAGATAAGGTGTTGGTGATGATTGATGGCGAGATTAAAAAAGTTGGTGACCAGAAACTAGCTGAGGAGATTGAAAAAAGTGGTTATCAAGGCATAAATAATAAATAATTAATTTTTAATCAATTTTAAATTAATCAATACTTAAATAATTAAACATTTATTATTGAATAAAAATTTGTTATCAATTATTAAAAATTTTCTTGATATTTATGGTTGATGATTTGACTTTTGACTATCGTTATGGATTTTCAGTGCCGGAAAACTATGTGTTTAAGTCACGAAAAGGACTGGATAAAAAATTGGTGGCTGAGATCTCATATTTAAAAAATGAACCAAAATGGATGACTCAGTTTCGCTTAGATGCTTATGAGATTTTTATTAACAAAAAAATGCCAGAGTGGGGCGCTGATTTAACAGGGATAAATTTTGATGATATTTATTATTATATCAAGCCAACTGAAAAATCAGTTTCCTCTTGGGAGGAGCTGCCAAAGGAGATAAAAGAAACTTATGATAAAATTGGTGTCCCTCAAGCTGAACGAGATTTTCTAGCCGGTGTTTCGGCTCAATATGAATCAGAAGTTGTTTACAAAAGTATTCAAAAAGAGCTTGACAGACAAGGAGTAATTTTTTTGGATATGGATTCGGGCTTGCGTCAGTATCCAGAAATTGTTAAAAAATATTTTGGAAAATTAGTGCCACCAGCTGATAATAAATTTGCCGCTTTAAACTCAGCTGTTTGGTCAGGCGGCTCATTTTTATATGTGCCAAAAGGAGTCAAGGTAACTTTGCCACTTCAGGCATATTTTCGCATCAATGCTGAGCGTTTTGGTCAGTTTGAGAGAACTTTGATTATTGCTGAGGAGGGGAGTTATGTTCATTATGTAGAGGGTTGTCTTTTAGCTGGTGAGCAAATTATAACTATTGATGGAGTAAAAAATATTGAGGCGATAAAACCTGGAGATTTTGTTTTTACGCATCAAGGGACTTTTGAAAAAGTCAAAGCTATAATGACAAGAAAATACCAGGGTGATCTTTATCAGCTTATTCCTCTTTCATCTGAAAATGCAATTTATCTTACAAAAGAGCATCCAGTTTTAGCAATTAAAAGAGATAAAGTTTTAGTTAAAAGAAAAAAAAGAAATAATTGGTTGCCTGAGGTTGATACGAAAAAATTAGTTAAAGAAAAACCTGAGTTTATTGAGGTTTCAAAATTAAAAAAAGGTGATTTTGTCATTTTTCCAAAAATTAAAAATATTAAAAAAGATAACTATTCTTTTACAAAGGAAGAAATGGAGTTAATGGGATTTTATTTGGCAGAAGGATCAGCTTTTTATCATAAAAAATTAAATCAATATGTTGTTAATTTTTCCTTTTCAAAAAAAGAAAAAGAAAATATTAAAAGAGTTATGTATTTGATTAAAAAAATTGTTAATAAAACACCTAATTTAAATATTATTGATAAAAAAAACGAGGCAAGAATTAGTGTTTATTCAAAGAATCTTTATGATTTGTTAATTGAAAATTGCTATAAACACGCAAATGAAAAAAAATTATCTGAGGCAGTTATTAATCAAGATAAAAGAAATTTAGAAAAATTATTTTGGGCATATTTTAAAGGTGATGGCAATCTTTCTTTAAAAGATACTCCAAAAGGAAAAAGTTGTTTATATAGAGTTTCAACAACTTCAAAAATCTTAGCTTATCAGATGCAAATAGTTTTAAATAAATTAGGTATTTTTGCCACATTAAGATCAAGAAAAGGTGGTCAAGATAAAATTTTAGGAAGAGACATAAACCGAAAAGATCAATACATTATTACTTTTACTAAGCCAAAAAAATGGTCAGAAATCAGAGAAACAGACGATTATTTTATTGTTCCAATTAAGCAAATAAAAAAAACATCTTTTCAAGGAGAAGTTTTTAATTTAGAGGTAAAAAATTATAATTCATATCTTGCTAAAGGTATTGCTTTACACAATTGTACCGCTCCGATTTATACGACCTCTTCGTTGCATTCGGCAGTAGTTGAGATCTTTGTAAAAAAAGGAGCGCGAGTTCGCTACACAACAGTGCAAAACTGGAGTCATAACATTTATAATCTTGTTACCAAAAGAGCTAAAGTTGAAAGTGAAGGTGTGATGGAATGGGTCGATTGTAACATCGGCAGTAAGGTCACGATGAAATATCCGTCTTGTGTTTTGGTAGGTGAGGGAGCGCGAGGGGAGGTGTTATCAATTGCTTATGCTGCCAAAAATCAAAATCAAGATGCTGGAGCCAAGATGCTTCATTTAGCTGCCAATACCTCATCACGAATCATTTCCAAGTCAATTGCCAAAGATGGTGGTCGCACTTCATATCGCGGATTAGTGTATGTGGCGCCAAATGCTAAAAATAGCAAAGTTTATGTATCCTGTGATGCGATGCTTATTGATGAAAAATCACGCTCTGATACTTATCCAACAATGAAAATAAAAAATCGTCAGGTTGAGGTTCAGCATGAGGCAACGGTTGAGAAGATTGGTGAGGAAAAACTTTTTTATTTGCAATCGCGAGGTATTAAAAAAGGTGAGGCAGAGGGGCTTTTGGTTAATGGCTTTATTGAGCCGGTGACTAAAGAAATTCCACTGGAGTATACTATTGAGCTTAATCGATTAATAAATTTGGAGATGGCAGGGAGTGTGGGTTAAAAGTTAAAAATTAAAAGTTAAAAGTTAAATGAAAAACTTTAAAATCATTAATTTAAATTTAGAAAATAAATCTGTGATTGTTTTTGATAAGCCGGGCAATTATTTGGTGGTTTTTAAAAATTTATCAGGAGAATATTGGTTTAAGATAATATCAGAAAATGTTAATGTTGAGATTTATGGTCTTTTTGTTGGAAAAAATAGTGATCAATTTAATATCCGGACTATTCAGCATCATATTGCTCCAAATTCATCATCTAATCTTTTGATTAAGGGTGTATTTTTTGATAAAGCTAAATTTTTTTATCGTGGTCTAGCAAAAATTGAAAAAAATGCTCAAAAATCACATGCTTATCAAAAGAATCAAAACTTAGTTTTGTCAGATGAAGTCGATATTGATTCCAGGCCAGATCTGGAGATTGAGGCCAATGATGTCTTTTGTACTCATGGTTCAACCACTGGATATCTTAATCCAGAGCAAATTTTTTATCTTAAAACTCGCGGCCTTTCCCAAAAAGAAGCAGAGAGAATTTTGATTGAGGGATTTGTGGCAGAAATTGAGGAAAAGATTAAATCAGCTTAATAAAATTTTTTAAAAAGGTAAAATTTCTTTAATTAATACATTAAATTAATTTAATTTAACAATCCAAATAACTAATTTTTTTCTTAAAAAAATGATCCGATCGTATCAAAATTTTAAGTATCAATTTAAAATTTAGATTGCTATAAAGATTAAATATTATATAGTTGTCATAATAATATGCGGTCGCATATAAATATAGCAACTTTTTTTTTGATTATCGATTGCTTATGATAATTGACAGTAAAATAATTTTTTGTTATAAATTCTGATAATGAACAAAGACTTAAATTCTTTGATTTTATCTTTGCTTCTTCATGATATTGGAAAGTTTTTTCAGCGAACTGCTTCATTTTTTGAAGATCATAGCCAGCTTTCGAGTTTTTTTATAAATATTATTTCTGGAAGAACAGATAGTTTAAAACAGATAAAGATAAAAAATTATGAAGAGATAGTGGATTTTGATTTGGTAGCTAAATTAATTAAATATCATCACGATCAAGATATCAGCACTGAAGATGAGAGGTTTAAAAAGCTTTGGAGTCTATTGAAAAAAGCTGATAATCTTGCCTCTAAAAAAGAAAGAGTAATTCAAAACAATAATTTGACGCCAGATTCATCATTAGTTAATCAAAATGATATCTTTGATTTTCTGGGAAAAATGCAAAACGAAATTAATCCCTTAAATATTCACAAAATCTCAGCAGTCTATGATTTTAAAAAAGATTCATTTTTTCCCGTCAGAAGAGAAAAAATTCTCTCTTATGAAAATATCCATCAGTATAAGAGTCTTCTAGGCAAAGATAACTTTGGTTTTTTTATAAAAAATCTTCTTGATGATGGCAATGAAAGCGAAATGACCTTTATATCTTTTCTTTACGCTTTAGATGACATTTTGCATTTTTTTCTGACGACAATTCCTGAAGATCGAAGAGATATTTATCAGTTAAATAGTCTATATGATCATTCAAAATTAGTTACAGTTTATGGTCAGTGTTTTTATTTTCATGAACAAAAAGCTTACCTTTTAAAGTATGATATCGCTGGAATTCAAAAATTTATATTTGATATTAAGATGAAAAAAGCTGCCAAGATGCTAAGAGGCAGATCTTTTTTTATCCAGCTTTTAAATGAGATCATTAACTATCTTTTTGTTAGAAGATTATATTTAATTCCACAAAATATTTTATCCTCCTTTGGTGGAAATACTTTGATGATTTTGCCTTTTAAAGATAATATTGAGGAGGAGATTAATGGTTTTTTTCAAGCAGTTAATCAATTTTTATTAACCAAATTTAACTTGTATCTTCGCTATGATATAAAAGAAGTGGACATTAAAGATGATTTTTTTAATTTGAAAAAATATTATCTTGAGCCAAAATTAGATAAAAAAATTGTTTTTAATCTAGAAAATATTAATAATTTAGTAGTTAAAAATAACACTCAAGACTATCGCCAGTGTGATATCTGCAATACTTTTGATAAAGCAACCAAGAGAGATGAGGATTTATACTTATGCCCAAGTTGTGATTTTATTTATCAAATATCATTAAATTTGCAAAAGAACTCTTTTTATGGAATTGATATTCACAAACTAAATGAGGTTATTTTTGGAAATGCTCATGATTCAATTAATAATTTAATCATTAAGACAGACACAAAAAATAAAGATGATGACAACTTTTTTATCAAATCCTATGTGGACTTCAATGGTAAATTAAATATCAAAGAAAAATTCTTTTTTAGCTCCCCATCAAAAACAATCTTTTATAAAATTACTCAGCCAAAGCATGAATCAGGTGAGTTTTTATCTTTTGAGGAAATTGTTGAAAACAGAGATGGCGCTCCACTTTTGCTTTATTTGAAGCTTGATGTTGATAATATGTCAAAAATTTTTGAAACTTGTTTTAATTTTAGAGATGAATCTGAAAAATACACGAAAATAACTGATAGACTCCACTTTTCAAGGCGAATTAATCTTTTTTTTCAAAATTATGTTTCACTTTTTATTGAAAAAAATTACCCAAAAGACATATATCTTGTTTACTCAGGTGGAGATGATTTGTTTTTGACAGGTTATTGGGAGAAAGTTTTTGATTTTGTATTTGATCTTTATGAGGAGTTTCGGCAGTTTGTCTTGGAAAATCCAAAGCTTCATTTTTCAGCTGGGGCAGTTTTGGCCAAGGCTGATTATCCAGTCTATTTTATCTCTGAGAAGATTGAGCAAAAGCTAGATCAAGCTAAAAAAGCTCAGAAAAATAAATTCGCGTTTTTGTACTCAATTGAAAGTTTTGACATATTCAAAAGAATCTATAAAGATGGTCTATCACTTGGTATGACTGAAACAATTTCAACATCATTTATCTATAAAATCTTTTCTTTATCAGACTATGTAAAAAACCAAAAGAATCATTATCTTCAGGCAGTTAATTTTTATAAAATGATTTATTTTTTCAAAAGAAACCTTAAAAAAATCACCAATCCTGAAAATGAAATCGAAAAAATGCACCAAGAGAGGCACAATCAGATTTTTGATATGTTTGACAAATTTTTTAATGGATTTATGTCAAGAAGATTCGATGATGAATTTAATTATTTCAAAAATAATTTAAAAACAATTACAAGTTTAGCCTTGCTAAAAAGGCGAAAAAACAAAGGCATATGAATGATCAAAATCAATTTTATTACATAAAAAAGGTGGGTGACAATTGGCTGGAGAATATTGATGTTATGGAAAAAATTGATAATAAATTTGCAGAGATGTTAGATGAATTAAAAAAGATAAATGAGGCAAATGATAAGTTTAATCCATTCAAGAGAAACCAAAACAAAGAAAAGGAAAAAAAGGAGATGATTAATACTCAAATTAGAAAATGTACAGATTTTTTTAGAAAAAATTTGATTAATGCTTCTGCTGATTA
>JBNASR010000038.1:0-6436 GCA_049717425.1 Microgenomates group bacterium
AAAAAATAAAACAAAAAGTCCATTGTTTTTAACCTTTATTTTTAGTATTTTTCCGGCGCGTTTTTGGATTACAAGATCAATTATTGCTCCTGAAACTTTAATGAATTTTTTAATTTTATTTTCGCTTATTTTATTTGAAAGAAAAAAATATTTCTTTTCTTCAATATTTGGGGCATTGGCAGTATTAAGTAAAATTCAAGCTTTGTTTTTATTTCCAGCTTATTTTTTTAGTTTTATTGAAAATAGATTTAAAGGAAAAAACAGAATTCCTATATCTTCATTATGGATTTTTTTAATTCCTTTGTCATTAATTTTTCTTTTTGGTTTTTATTATTTAAAAACAGGTGATTTTTTTATTTTTCTTAAAGCCCAAAAAGAAAATAATTTATATTTTTATTTCCCTTTTTCTCAATTTAATTATCAAGGCGCTTGGGCAGGAACTGGATGGTTGGAGGATATTGTTTTTTATTTTTTGGGGATTTTTCTTTTAACTGCGTCTTTGTTTCAAAGTAAAAACCGCAGTTTTTTCTTCTTTAGTTTATTTTATAGTCTATTTTTAATATTTATTCCCCAGCGTGATGTAATAAGATTCACTTATCCACTTTTACCACTATTTTACTTTCAATTTGGTCATTTTTTTGAGAAAACAACTTTTAAAATCGCCTTTTTTTTGCTTTTACCGGCTTTATATTTTTACAGCTTAAATTTTATATTGGTTAATCAGGCGCCAATTGCCGATTGGGGAAGATTAATGAGGTAAATTAGAATAAGTTAGCATGTCTTAAGTTTATTAACGTGATAAGAATTTTATTAGTTTATTTATTAATTTATTTTTTAATTTTTTAAGATTACCTTCAAGATTTTCTTTTTCCAGCCAGAAGTTAGTTTCAAAAAATCCATTTTGAAAAAAATTTTTTATTAAAAGGGAATAATTTTCAGTAATTTCTTCTTTAAATTTTTTCAGTTCTAAATAGTAAAAATAAACGACAAAATAGTAAAACATTTGTAGGATTGAAAGCGATAACCCAATTAAACCATCTTTGTAACCATGAGCGGCAAAGTAACGACTGATAAATTCACTAAGGGCTTTTTTTATAGTTTCAGCAAAGGTAAGTTGTTTTTTATTTTTAAAATAATATTCTGCCTCAACTTGCGCATAGCGCAAAAATTTTTCAAACCACTGATTTAAGTTTTCATAATTGTAATGTAAAATGGCGTTTTCTTCACGAGCTTCTAAAAGATATTCTCTCCCCTCAATTATTAATTGAGGGTGGATCCTTTTTGGCCAAAAAACTTTTCCTTTTTTAAAAAGTCTTGATTGGTAATCTGGCCAAAAACGACTATATTTTACCCATTTCCCAAAAATTATATTTTTTCTGGGGAAACTAAAACAATCATAGTCATCCATACAACCTGATATTTTATTAATTATTCCTTTAGGAAATATTTCATCTGGGTCAAGATGCAAACACCAATTATTTGTTAAATATTTTTGAGCACTCTCTCTTATTAAATCTGCGTAAAGAATTTCTTTTTTAATCTTTATTATTTTAATTTTTTCATATTGGTTTAATGCCCTTTTGGTATTATTATTAATTCCAACATCGAAAATTACAATTTCATCAACAAAATCATAGATTGATTCTATTGTTTTATTTAAATACTTGGGGCTATTTTTAACTACAATAGCGGCTGAAATCTTATTTTTCATAAAATAAGCGATAGATTTTTAAAAGATTTATTTTAAAGATTAAGGTTAAACTTAAGGTATAGCTTATTATACCCAAAAAGATGGCTAAAAATAGCGAATATAAAGGAGTAATTGTAATTTTTAAGAAAGTAAAAACAGCCAAAAACATAATTAAAGAAGAAAAGATTGCTGGCATTGTTGGTTTTAAAAAAGAAAATTTTACAATTGTTTTTGCGATATTTAACACCAAAATAAAAGTTAAAGAAAGAATCAATAAAGTTAAGGGAAAACCATATAAATTAAACATTTTTGTTAATATTGGGGTTAAAATCCAAGTTAAGGCAGTCCAAAATACCATAAAATAAAAACTAATTTTAACTTTCCCAATGCTATTAAAAAAATTAATAAAGGGGGTGGAGTATGATGAAAAGATTGCTGCGGCGGAAAAAATATATAAAATAGGCAGAGCCGGTTGCCATTTAGAATATTTAGGAATAATTTCAGTTAATCTTGGCATAATTAAACTTATTCCTAAAATTGCCGGCAAAATAGCAATTGATTGATAAAATAAAATCTTTTCTAAAATATTTTTTAGTTTTTCTTTTTCTTCCTGAAAACGAGCCATTAAGGGGAAAATAACCTTTGAGACATTATCCATAATAATTCTAATTGGTGCTTCAGCCCATTTTTTAGCAAAACCTATATAACCTAATTTTTCAAACCCCAAAATCTTACCTAAATAAAGGATCATTAAATCATCTTTAATTAAAGCCAGAAGGGAATTAGTTTGAAAAGGTAATCCAAATGAAACTAGTTTTTTAAAGCTTTCTTTATCAAAACCAATTTTAGGCAACCAGAATGATAGGGAGTAAATTAATATTAGACCAGCAGTTGAGCGGGCTAAAACAGCAACGACAAAAGCAAAAAGATCAAATTTAAGCAAGGAAAAAATGATGACTGATAAATAAAAGAATGTATTTTCTATAATTTGAACAAAAACAATTTTTTGAAATTCAATTTTTCGCTCAAGTAAAACAGAGGGAATAGTTTTTAAAGAGGAAAGAAAAAAAGAGATTAACACTGCATGATAAAGAATAAGTGAGTTTTGGGGAAGATGATAAAATTTTTTAACCAAATTAGTTGAGAAAAAACCAATTGTGATTAAGATTAATACCATTGATTGCTGAATGGTGAAAGAGGTCTTTAAATCATTATCATTGATTTCTTTTCTTTGAATTAAGGCCGCGGCCAGGCCAATATCAGAAAAATAATTGAAAATAGCAATAATAGAAAGAATAGTAATGTAAATACCAAAGGTTACCGGCGAGACAACAATGGTTAAAATAACATTAGCCACTAACCCCAAAATAGCTGAGTAGCCGCTTTGAAAAAATAAAGATAAAGTTGAAATTAATGTTTTTTTCTTATAACTTTTATCCATTTTTGTTCTGTTTATTATAATTAATTCTTCTTGATATAACAATTAATGGCAAAAAAGAAATAATCGAAATGAAATTAGCTATTTTTTCAATTGGTGTTTGAGATTTTTTATTAAAAGGTTTTAGACTAATTTTTTTAATCTCTTTGTCAGTGGGAGTCTTTTTCTCAAGCGATCGCCAGTATTGATAATCATTGCTTATTGGCAAATACTCAGCCACTTTATAAGCAACTTTATTTTCAATATATTCAGAAGATAAATATTTTTTTTCAAATTCAGCATTCTTAATTTTTTGCCCAGAAAAATATTTCCCATTGACAAAAAGAAGAAAAAAAATTAATAAAACAACAACTAAATTTTTTAAAGGAAGCATTATTTTTTCAAAAAAATAAGCACCAAATAATGAAATTCCCAAAAGTGAAAGTCCAATTAGCCGCCATGGAAACTGGATAAGCTTCATAAATGGTTCAAAAATTTGCCAAAGCCAACTTGACTGATATAAAGTAAGATAAAGAAAAATTAAAGAAGAAAGTAAAAAATATAAAAAGAGGAGATTGTTTTTTGGGCGTCGATGCTTAAAGATAAAATTATTTAAAAACAAAGCCGCGCCTAATAAAAATAAAATCATTTGAATTTTGCCGATTTTAAAACTCATACCATCATTAAGACAACCAGGAGCTGAGCCGCCATATCCCCAATTTGACTGCCAAAGCTGATTTAGGCACAAAAAATGATCTTTGTAAGAAGTTGATGAGGCAACTTGTTGGGCATAAGTTAATTTCATTTCAATAATTGCTGGTAACCAAAAATAGGAAGAAATTAATAAAGCAAAAAGCAGACTGATAAAATTTATTAATCGATTTTTTGACAAAAGGAAGATAAAAAAAATCACCCAAGGTAGAAACAAAATTGAGAAAATATTATGTGAAGTTAATAAAAAGCTTAATATCAAAGTATTTGTTAAAAAAATTTTTTTATCAAATTTATTATTTTTTGCGATTTTAAAAATATAATATATTGAAATTGGAAAAAGGGAAAGAAACCAAATTTCAGCCAGATTACCGCGGATAAAGATATTAAGAGGGAAATATAAAGAGGTAATATATAAAAAACCGCCAAGAAGAGATATCCAAAAATCAAAAAAAAGATTAAAAAGTTTAAAACTGCCCAAAAAAGAAATAATTAATGCTAATGAAAATGATAATTTAAGGCTATTAATAATATCAACACCTAAAAGATTAATTAAAGAAGTAATCCAATAAGCAGTTGGCGCATAAAAATTAAAAACAGGGTAGCCGATTTTAAAATTCATATCAGGAGCGGTTCTTGGAGGAAGATGAAAATTTTTTAATTCTTTAGTAAATTGCTGAATTCTGGCCGGTTGGGTTTCGTCATGAAAAGTAAAAAAACTAAGGGAAAAAGGATTTAGATCCTTGCCTAAAAATAAAATAATTAAAAAAATGCAAAAAAAAATTAATATCTTTTTCATAATTAATTTACTAATTCAAAAAGGTAAAGAGCGGATTTATTTTCCGGTTTGGAAAATTTTTTAATTAATTTTAATGGCCAGTAATCGGGAAATTGATTTCGATGGGAAAAAACAACTAAAACAAAATTGTCCTTTAATAGCTTTTTATTTTCTAAAAGTTGTCTTTCATCTAAAGGCCAGTAACCTTTGACAAAAATTTTATCCTTAGGTAAAAGAAATGTTTGTAATTGATCGCCAACGACACCAAAATCGCCCTCGGCTAAAATAACCACCGGTTTTTCACTAGATAATTTTCTGGCATAATCAATTATTTCTTTTATTCCATAGCCGGCAGTAATCCCGGTAATATATTGACCTTTGTCAATTTCAGGAAAGAATATTTTCTCAGGTTTAAATAAAATTGGATAGTTGAAAATATTCAGCGTTAATAAAAGAAAGATTAATGAAAAAATAGTTAATTTCTTTTTTTTAATGGAGATAAAAAAATAACTGGCTAAAATAATTAAAAGGGCGTTTAAATAAATTAAATAACGGGGAAAAATTACTTTAGAAAAAAAAGCAATAGCAAAAAACGGGACAAAAAACCAAATTAAAAGATAACACCCCAGTTGCCAATTTTTTTTAAAAAGGTATATTACTCCTAAAATAGAAAAAAACATAATTAAAAAACCGCTTTCAAAAATAAGATAATAAGGGATAATTTTAATGTTGGATGGAAAAACTAAAAAAGGATTTTTAAGCCACTCAGAAAAAGTTAAAACAAAAGTTTTGTTTTTTTCTGAAATATAGTGCATAAAAGGGGAAAGACGCTGAATATTATATAAAGAAATAGCGATTATTAGAGAAATAATAAACAGAATCAAAAAGTTAATTTTTTTTATAATAAATTCCTTGCTGGTTTTTTTATAAACAGTAATTGGCGCAAAAATTGCGGCAATAATAAAAAGTTGGGTGGTTGACTTGGTCAGTAAAGCCAATCCGGCGATTAGACCAAAAATTAGACTGATATCCAATCTTAAGGTTTTAATTAATAAAATTGAAAAAAATAAAAGGTAAATATAAAAGGTGGCCACGGCTGAGTCAGCCAAAGCCATGCGTTGATAAAAAAGTAAAAATGGTGAAAAAAGATAAAGGATTGTTCCAATTAAAGCCGCTTTTTTACCCCATAAATAAAAAAGAAAAGAATACATCCCTAGCAAACCCAAAAATCCAAAAAATACTCCAAATAACCTTCCGGCAAAAAGAGGTTGATTGGGAAAAAGTTTTAAAAAGGGAATAGTGGCCCAGGTTTG
Source organism: Microgenomates group bacterium (assembly GCA_049717425.1). GTDB lineage: Bacteria > Patescibacteriota > Microgenomatia > UBA1406 > GWC2-37-13 > GWC2-37-13. The sequence goes on from JBNASR010000038.1 coordinate 5,910, forward strand.
CAGTGGTTGGCGGCCATCGGTTAAAGAAATAAAACGCCAAGAGGCATCGTGCCAAGCAGTTTTTGCCCAGCGGATATATATTCCCTCATCGCCAAAAATTGGTAAAAGCTCAAGATTTATCAACCGAGTGAAAAAATAAAACCCGATTAAGCCAAGGATTACCAAAAAGTCTTTTTTGGAAAAATTTTTTTTAAAAAAATTAAAAATAGAAACAATATCAAGCATAATTAATTTTCAAACAATTTATATTTTAATAAAATATTTACACCATGAATATTTTTAATAAATCGCCATCGGGATTCATCGGACTGACAAGAATAACGGTCAATAACTAAAATTTTTTTCCCTTTAAATTTAGCTGGATCAACAATAGTTGTTGGACAGGGATTTTCAATATAATAAACCTTGCCGGTATTTTTTATTCGGGCATCTAATTGAAACATCTTTGAATATTGAGGATTAAAGTCTTTTTTATAAAAAAGATAATACCAAGACATAGCCGCCTCTGCCGGTAAAAAAATTTGATC
>JBNASR010000039.1:0-6403 GCA_049717425.1 Microgenomates group bacterium
AATTACTTTTCAAAAACCAAAAGTTGATATTGCTGGTCCAGTTGGCATTGCTCAATATGCAAGTTCAGTAATCAAATTTGGCAAAAATGCTTATTTAGAACTTGTTGCTTTGTTATCATTTAATTTAGCCATTATCAATATCCTACCTTTTCCTGCATTAGATGGTGGTCGTCTAGTTTTTATTTTATATGAGGCAATTACTAAAAAAAAACCAAATAAGGAAGTTGAAAAATATACCAATTTTATTGGTTTGTTAATTCTTCTTGGCTTGTCATTTTTAATCACAATTAATGATCTTGCCAAAATATTTAAGAAATAATAAAATTATTTATGGTCAAAAAAATTGAGCTTAACTGGACTAATATAACAATTTCTGGAGGAGTAGCCACTGGAAAAAATACATTACTTGAAAATCTTAAACCATATCTTCAGCCTCTGGGTTGGAAGTTCGCTTCAGGTGGGAAAATCCTTCGTGATTATTTAAAAGAGTATAAACATCCCTTAGCTTCACTTGGTGATGAAAAAATTCATCATATTATTGACAATCGAACTATTGAACTTCTAAAAGAAGGGCATTATGTGATTGAGTCATGGCTTGCTGGTTTTATGGCAAGAAATTTTCAAAATACATTAAGAGTTTTTTTAACCTGTTCTAATCCTGCTTTAAAAGTTGATCGAGTTGTTAATCGCGATAAAGTCTCAATTGAGGAAGCAAAAAAAATGATCGCTGAAAGAGAAGCTGATAATTTTAATACTTGGAAAAAAATCTATGGTGATTATGATTTTTGGGATCCAAAATACTATCATTTAGTAATTGATACTTATTCGTCAGGTCCACTTGAAACAGTTGGCAAAGTCTTAGACCGACTGGGATTTAAAAATCATCTAACTACTAATATCTAACACTTTTTAAGTTCGCAGTTTTAATTTTTTTAGTGTTTAAACGTTTTAAAAAATACAAACTAAAAACTAAAAATTCATTAAAAACTAAAAAATGCCAACTAAAAACAGAGAATTTTTTCTTCTAATATCTAATATCGACTATCTAATAACAAAATATCCAAATATCATATTTTTTAGTATAATATTTTTATGGATGCTTTAAATAAAAACCAATATTTAGAACACATTAAACGTGCAAAAAATTTAAATGAATTAGAAAATCTTAAAATCAAGCTTTTGGGTCGAAATGGCTTAATTAATCAGCTTCTTAAAAAAATTAAAGATATTCCAAGTGATCAAAAAAAAGAATATGGACAAAAAGTTAATCAATTTAAAAAAATCATTGAGGAAACAATTGCTAGTCAGGAAGAAAAACTAAAAAATTCTTCACAAAAACCTTTTTTTGATAAAACTCTTCCTGGCAAAACCTATCCAAAAGGCAGTCTTCATCCTTTAACCTACATCATTGAGGAAATTACTGATATTTTTTCACAACTTGGTTTTATTCGAGTATCATATCCTGAGGTGGAATGGGAGTATTTTTCCTTTGAAGCTTTAAATATGCCAAAAAATCATCCAGCCAGAGATGATTTTGAAACTTTTTTTATTGATACCCCTGAAAATCTTCAGTTTGGAAAAATGGTTTTATCACCTCATACTTCCTCAGGCCAAAATCGAGAAATGAAAAGGACGAAGCCGCCAATTAGAATGATTAATATCGCCAAAACTTATCGACCTAATTGGGACACCACTCACACCCCAATGTTTCACCAATTTGAAGGCTTATGCATTGATGAAAACATTAACATTACTCATCTTAAAGGAACAATTGATTTTTTTGTTAAAAAATTTTTTGGAAAAGATCGCACCATCAGACTTCGACCTGCTCATTTTCAGTTTACAGAACCATCATTTGAGATTGATGTATCCTGTGGTGTCTGTGGTGGCACTGGAGTTTTTAAAAAGGAAAAATGTAAAGTCTGCAAATCTGGTTGGTTAGAGTTAGCAGGTGCTGGCATGGTTCATCCAAATGTACTTAAAGCCGGAGGAATTGATACTAAAAAATATTCTGGTTGGGCTTTTGGTTTTGGACCTGAGCGATGTATGATGATGCGGGATGAAATGACTATTGATGATATTCGCATTTTGTATAATGGTGATATTAGATTTTTAGAGCAATTTTAAAATATGAATATAAAAATTACTTATAACTGGCTACTTGATTATTTGGAAACAGATGCGGATCCATATGAGATCCAAAAATATCTATCTTTATCTGGACCATCCATTGAGCGCGTTGAAAAATTTGAAGATGACTATATTTTTGATATTGAAATCATCTCTAATCGGATTGACACTGCCTCAGTTGTTGGCATTGCTCAGGAAGCAGTGGCAATTTTGCCTGTTTTTGGAAAAAAAGCCCGGCTAAAATTTGATCCCTTAAAACACTATCCATTTGAAAAAATTAAAAATAAAGAAATTAACAAATATCAATTAACACCAAAAATTCTTCAAAATAATTTATGTTCAAGATTTAGTGCAATAGTTTTGGAAAATGTAGTTCTTGGCCCATCACCTAAGTTTATCCAAAAAAGATTACAAGCAGCAGGAATCAAAGTGATTAACAATGTTGTTGATATCTCAAACTATTTGATGCTAACCTTTGGCCAACCTGTGCATACATTTGACTATGATTTAATAAGGGGAAATTTAATGATAATGCGAGAGGCAAAAAAGGGAGAAAAAATTACCACTTTAGATGGAGCAACGGTGACATTACCAGGCGGTGATATCGTCATTGAGGATAAAGAGGGAAGATTAATTGATCTTTGCGGAATTATGGGTGGATTAAATACGGCTATTAATGAAAAAACAAAAAATGTCTTGCTTTTTGTTCAAACCTACAACAAAACAAAAATCAGAAAAACCATCATGACAACAGGTGTAAGAACTGTCGCTGCCACTTATTTTGAAAAAGGACTAGATGAAGAGCGGGTTGAGCCAACTTTAGTTTATGGAGTGGAGTTATTGGAAAAATATGCTCAAGGAAAAGTTGCTTCAAAATTAATAGATCTTTATCCGCAGCCTTATAAAGGAAAAAAACTATTGACTCAATACTCATTTTTTGAAAAACTCATTGGCGTTAAAATTGAAAAACAATTAATTAATCAAATACTGGTTAATCTCGGATTTAAAGTAAAAGACAAGGATTCAATTTTAGAAGTTGAAGTTCCTTCATATCGAAAAAATGACATTGCTATTCCTGAGGATTTGGTAGAAGAAGTAGCTCGAGTCTGGGGATATCACAAAATTCCTGGAAATTTGCCACCACCAGCTTATGTAGAGCAACCTGAAGACTTTAAAACTCTTTTTAAATTAACAACCAAAATCAAACATTTTTTAAAACATCTTGGTTTAAACGAAGTGATCAACTATTCAATGATTAGTGAAAAACTCCTTAGCAAATGGGGTTTTGATCCAAAAAATCATTTAAGATTAAAAAACACTATCTCGCAGGAGATCGAGTATATGCGTCAATCACTTTTGCCTTCTTTATGGAAAAATTTACAAGACAATAAGGGGAAAAAAGAGATTATGAAATTTTTTGAATTAGCTAAAGTATATCTTACTGACTCTGATACTTTAAAAGCAAAAAAATTGCCAGATGAGGTGTATCGACTGGGAATTGCTGTTAATACTGACTATTTTGATTTAAAAGGCATTATTGAGGCGCTTTTTAAAGAATTAAATATTGATCAACAATTAATAGAAGAAATTAATATTGTCGAAAAAGATAATTACTATTTTACTGAAATTGATCTTAAAATATTGATTGACAACTCTCATCTTTTACCAAAATATCAACCAATAAATCCTTATGCCACCATCAAATTAGACAAAACCTTTGAAATAAATGAAGAAATTAATTATCAAAAAATAAAAAAGTTAGCTTTTCAATCAAAATATTTGAAAAAAATTGAAGTTGTATCACTTTATCAAAATAAATTAACCTTAAGATTTTATTATTCTTCAGACAAGAAAAATTTGACTGAAGAAGAAGCGAAAAAAGAGTTAGAAAAAATTAAAGTGTAGGCGAAGGAGTGGCAGTTGATTCAATATAATCCCATGGCTTGTTAACTCCAAATTTTATGGTTGACTCTCCAGTTTTATCCTTTTCGTTAGTGGCAAAAATTTGCATTTCATAAACTCCATCAACTAAATTAATTGGTTCATTAATTTCTTTTCTATCACCATCAAGCGATTTGACAATGTTGCCATTAATTTTTATTTTAATGTTTTTGATTTTTGTTAAACTATAAATTTTAGCTTTGATCTCAAAATTATTAGTGTTAACAGTTGTTTGTCCCATGGGATTTTTAATTGAAACAATTACCTCATCAGATGAGGCATCAGAGACTTCAGTTGGCGGATGAAACTTTGGATCTGGTTGATCTTTTACCCAAGCATCAATACCTTGTTGCCAACGGTTTTGGCCATCTGAGGATACTGGGTCATTTTCAAAAAATTGAATAAACTCTTTTTCCTCAAAATTACCTGTTTTTATCTCAACATCATTAGCAATTTTTCCAGTGATTTTTGAAATCTTTATTTTTTTGTAAAATGGAGAAATATCTTTTGGCTCAGTACCTGAAATAAAATATTCACTTCGAGTTGGGTAACCGTCCTTTGGTAAACCGCCAAGATAAGCATCAATTATAACTGCCTTGACATTATCTGGCTTTTCAGGTATGCCATCAGGAAACTTTTTTAATAATTCCCTCATTGTCCGATAAAAAATTGGCGAGGCGCCTGTTGCTCCTGAGGCAATTCGCGGATCCATTTTAGAATTATCATTATTACCAACCCAAACACCAACTGTGATTGATTTGGTATAACCAACAGCCCAATTATCACGTTTATCATCAGTTGTTCCAGTTTTAACCGCCACGGTTTTTCCGGGAATATTTAAGTATGAATTTGGGCCAAAAACCTCAAGACGAGCATTGTTATCAGATAAAATATGGGAAATTAAAAAAGCTGCCTCTGGTGTCAAAACTTGTTTTTTGTTCACTTTAACTTCTTTAAAAATAATTTTTTCTTTATAATCAGCGATTTCTTTTATTGCTGAGATTGGCTTTTTTTTACCTGAGTCAGCAAATACAGAAAAAGCTGAGGTTAGATCAAGAAGGGTAGTTTCGCCACCGCCCAAAGTTATTGACAAACCAAACCTGCGCAAATTTTGCTCGGTTGGAGCAAATTGAGTTAATCCCATTTCTGATGCTTTTCTTAAAAAATTTTCAATACCAACCATAGCTAACATCTTTACTGCTGGGATATTTTCTGAGTTGCCTAAGGCAAAACGAATTTGCATTGGACCTCGGTATTTTCCATCGTAGTTAACTGGAATATAAGGTTGATCGCCAGTTTTGCCTGAAGTAAACTCGGTTTTAACATCCATTAAAACTGTTGCCGGAGTATAGCCTTTTTCAAATGCTAGAGCATAAGTGATTGGTTTAACAGTTGAGCCAGGCTGACGCAGACCCAAAACGGCATTAAATTTTCCATATTTTTCATCATTAAAATCATAAGAACCAACCATAGCTAAAATTTCGCCAGTTTGAGAATCCAAGACAACCACTGCACCATTGGTGGCGTTAAGACTTTTGATCTTTTCAATTTCTTCTTTAACAATTTTTTCAACTGTTTTTTGAACATCTAAATCAAGGGTGGTTTTAATTTTTATTCCTTGATCAATGATTTTTGGACCATATTCTTTCTCAATTAAGTCTTTTACATAAAAAACAAAATGCGGTGCTTCAATATTGATATTGGGGGTGGAAAATTTAATATTATCAAGCTGAGCTAAAGCGTTTTTTTCTGTATTTCTGTCAATATAACCATCTTCACGCATCCGGCGCAAAACATCTTTGGTGCGAGATTTCCAAGCATCTTTTTGACCAATAAAAGGGGAGTAAATTGATGGTGATTGGGGCAAACCAGCCAAAAAAGCTGATTCAACTAAATTTAAATCTTTTAAATCTTTACCAAAGTAGGTTTTTGCGGCTGTTTTTACGCCCCAGATGCTTCCACCATATGGAGCTTCATTTAAATACATCAAAAGAATCTCATCCTTTTTATAACGCCGTTCAACCTCAATTGCCAAGATCATTTCTTGAATTTTTCGCGAAAGAGTTTTCTGTGAAGTTAAAAGAACATTTTTAATCAACTGTTGAGTGATAGTTGAGCCTCCTTGAAGACCACGACCTAAAACAATGTTTATTAACGCTCTTAAAATACCAAATTGGGAAATTCCTGAATGTTTATAAAAATTTTTATCCTCAATAGCAATTGTAGCTTGTTTTAAATATTGAGGAATTTCATCAAAAGTGGCTGGAAGCCTATTTTTATCTTTATACATTTCATACAATACTTTGCCTTTTCGGTCAAGAAAAACAGTTGA
>JBNASR010000040.1:0-6041 GCA_049717425.1 Microgenomates group bacterium
TATTTTTTAGTTTTTCCCGTCATAAACGGGACAAGTAGTTTTTAATGAGTTCACATTTTTTAATTTTCCCTCAGAGCGGGACAAGTAATTTTTAAACGTCTAAAAAATACGAATTAAGAACTAAAAATTCATTAAAAAATAAAAACTACGAACTAAGAACTAAGAACTTTTTCTTCCAATATCCAATATCTAATATCAAATATCATCACTTTGTCATCCATGTGAAAGCAATGATCGAGTGTTTATTTTTTTTGATACGATCGGCCCATTTTTTATTAAAAGAGATATTTTTTTAGATTGATTTGATAAGATAAATAGGAATTTTAAATTTTTTAAGAAATAAACCAAACTTTTCTTGACATTCTTATAATTATTTGCTATAATACATAACAGATCCTAAGGTTTTTCAAATATTTTTGAAAAGCTTTAGGATTTTTTTTATGGCTAATAAATTATAAAGTGAATTTATTAGCCAAAGAAATTATGTTGAAAAAAATCCTTATTATAATTATTACAGGGTTATTAGTCCTGATTTTTGTTTCGCGATCAGTTTTTTCAGCTGAAAAAATTAGTGGTTCATCAGCTCAAATAGCCAAAAATCAACCATTAAATAAGAAAATTAATATTAATCAATTTAATATTAAAAAATTAGTAATCAGAAAAATATTTGAAAAATATCAATCACCTTTACTTGGTCAGGAAAAATATTTTGTTTATACCTGCGAAAAATACCAATTAGATTGTTATCTTTTGCCTTCAATTGCAGGCTTAGAGTCAACATTTGGTAAGTTTATTTATCCTAACTCATATAATCCCTTTGGTTGGGGTGGCGGCTATATCATCTTTGGTAGTTGGCAGGAGGCAATTGATGCAGTTGGTAAAGGATTGCGAAGTCATTATTATAACAAAGGAGCCACTGACGTCTGGTCAATTGGTCCTATATATTCTGAAAGTCCAACCTGGGCTCAAAGAGTTGATTGGTTTATGGAGCAATTTAAAAAAGAAGAAGAAAAAATCCCTTTGCTTCCTGAAGATTTTCCTGTAAAATTATAAGAATATGCACACTTATAAAATAAAAAAACTTCCCAAAAACACAGTTGAGATCGAAATAAATATTCCCAATGATTTGATAAAAAAAGAAAAGCATGAGGCTTTGGTGAGACTGCAAAAAAATCTTGTTGTTGAGGGGTTTAGAAAAGGCAAAGTGCCCTTATCAATCGCTGAAAAACATCTTTCTGCAGACACTATTTATCAAGAAATGCTAAAAGTTTTACTTTCCAAAATTTATGAAGAAGTCGTAAAAAAAGAATCTTTAAAACCAATTGCAAATCCAAAAGTTGATTTACTAAAAGCCAAAGAAGGCGAAGATTGGTTAATCAAGATTACTTTAGCAGAAAAACCAGAAGTGAATTTAGGCGAATATAAAAAGAAAGTAAAAGATTTGAAAGCTAATACTAAAAAAGCTGATATTTGGGTACCAGGCAAAGATAAGGAAGTAAAAAAAGATGAAGATAATAGTAAATTATTAAATCAGATTTTAGAGGCAGTTTTGAATGAAGCAAAAGTTGAGATACCAGATTTAATTATTGAAGATGAATTAAACTATCGTTTATCTCGATTGGTTGACGATATTCAAAAATTAGGAATGACAACTGATGCTTATTTAAAGTCAAAAAATTTGACAATGGAACAATTAAAAGAAAACTTTAGAAAAGAAATTGAGGATACTTATAAATTAGAGTTTATTTTAACCGAGATTGCTGATAAGGAAAATATTAAAGTTGAAAAAGCCGATTTGGACAAGCTTTTTGATAATATAAAAGATGAGAAGGAACGGCAGCAAGCTTATGAAAACAGCTACTTTTATGCTTCAATAATAAGAAAACAAAAAACTATTGATTTTCTTCTTAACCTATAGTATAATCGGATAAAATCTATGTCAGCTTTAAATCAACCAAATAAAACTCAAGCAAAGCCATTTAAAAATCCATTGGAGGCTCTACGTGATTTGGGCACGGATACTGCTAAAAAGACCGCTGATGTTTTTACTAATATGGCTGGTGGAATGATTGATCAATTTTTTGGAAATACCAATGACAGAAATGGCGAATTTGAATTAACACAAGAGAAAATTAATCAAGCTAAAAAAGAAACAAAAAAAGTCAGTCAAGAAAAAAAAGGCGTTGTTTTTAACTATACAGAGTACTATGAAAATACATTGATTAAAAAACAGATAAAAGAGTTAACTGAAGCAATAAAGCATGAGATTGAAGCTTTGAAAAAAGCAGACAAGTCACTATTTAGTCAGGTTAAAGATGTTGAGAAATTAACAATTAATGATTTGCCTGAAAAACCCGGTGTTTATCATATTAGATTTTTAGAGATTGTTTTAAGTATTTTGCGCACTCTTCGGGCAAAGGTTAGCGAATCACGCACTTGGCTTGAGGCAATGATGAGTCGTAAGAAAAAAAGAGGATCATTATTTGCAGTACGCAGTAAAAAAGCAGGTACTCAATATTCTTTATCTCAAGAATTACAAAATGCCCGCAGTGTCCAATAAAATATTACTCTAATGCTTTTAAAAAAGTATTAACTCCATGAGCCCAACTACCAGTTGATGGTGGTGTGTATTTTTTCATAATCGATGAGGCAGTCACCAATCCTTTATCAATGTATTCCTCTTTAAGCCCCTTAGCAACAGTTTCAATTGCTTCATCATATGATTTAAATTTTGTCACTAAATTTCCATATATTCCCCAACCCCAACAATTATATGAATTTTCAGGAATGACTCGGCATAGATTTGATTCTTGCATAGCAATGGCTGGTAAGAGTCGATAATCAAAACCATATTTGTCAGAAACTTCAACAATTTTTTGAGCATAATCATACAATGGAGAGTTGTGTTTTCTAAAAAAAGCCTTTAAATTAGCGACTCGACCATCAGTTAAGCCAACTTCGGCTTGAATAATATTATCTTTATTCAAATGATTATTATTGCTAAGAGAAAATTTTGAAAAGTTTTCTTTGCTTTGAGAGATATCAGCTAAAATAGATTCTATCTGCGCTTGTTTACTAAAAAAGGAATAAGCTTTAATTGTTAAAAGAATATTAATTATTATAAGTAAACTAAATATTATTAAATATGCAAAAATTTTTTTAATCATAATTTTAGTATAACAAAAATTATTATAATGATGTGAGTCCGGGGAGACTCGAACTCCCAACCAACGCCTTAAGAGGGCGCTGCTCTACCAGTTGAGCTACGGACCCATTTTAAAATAAATCCCAGGTGCGCCTTGGAGGAATCGAACCTCCACCAGCGGTTCCGAAGACCGCTACTCTATCCGTTAAGCTAAAGGCGCATAACTTACATATTATAAAAAATATATCAAAAAATTACTATAATAACCTATTTCTTCATTTTATCATTATTAAAATAATCAACTAATAAAATAAATAAATTTTGCTATTATTGCGAAAGCAAGGATTCAATATTTTTTATGGAATTTCGTTTTTCATCTTTGTGGAAGTGATAATGTCTGTTTTTGTTATTTTGATTGATTAAAAAATCTAGACGTAAGATGTATAAAATAATCACAGGATTAGCCGCTAGTTTAGAAAATTTTTCTTAATTCTTATCAACTAGTTTATTATCAATAAAACTTAAGCGATTTTTTAGTTCAGGATATTCTTCTAGTTGATAATGATTATTAAAATATTCAACTGCTTTTTTTGTTTTTTCAATTAATTGATAATCTGAAAAACTAGCAATTTTTAAATCAATAAATCCGTGTTGTTTTGTGCCATAGATATCGCCTGGACCGCGAATTTTTAGGTCCTCCTCAGCTAGCTTGTTACCATTATTAATTCTTGAAAAAAGTTTTAAGCGATTAATTATGTTTTCATTTTCATTTTCACTAAATAAAAAACAATAACTTTGCTTATCGTTTCTTCCCACCCGTCCTCTTAACTGATGTAGTTGTGCTAAGCCAAATCTTTCGGCTGCTTCGATTAAAATGATAGTAGCTCCTGGAATATCAACACCAACCTCAACTACAGGTGTTGTCACCAGAATATCAAATTGGTGATTTTTAAAATCATTCATTATTTTCTCTTTTTCTTTAGCTTTCAATTTTCCATGTAAAAGTCCTAATCTAAATTGATCAAAAATTTTTTTTAAATTTTCATATTCTTTTTTGGCGGCTTTGATTGATTTCATTGTTTCAACTTCTGATTCCTCAATCAAAGGACAAACAATAAAAACTTGGGCGTGATAATTTTTAATTTGATTTTTTATCCATTGATAACAATTTTGTCTTTTAACTTTTGGTACAAAAAATGTTTTGACTGGCAGTCTTCCTTTTGGCATCTGATTAATTACAGAAAAATCAAGTTCACCATAAATTGTTAAGGCAATGGTTCGGGGAATTGGGGTTGCAGTCATTGTCAAAAGATGAGGATTGATTCCTTTTTGTTTTAACATAGCCCGCTGGGCAACTCCAAAGCGATGCTGCTCGTCAATTATAACTAAGCCTACTTTATCATAATTTCTTGAATTAGTAATTAAAGCGTGAGTACCGATGATAATATCTGCATTTTCTAATTCTTTATTTTTCTTTGTTGATGATGTAATTAAGGAAATTTTTGGTTTATCAATCAATTTTTCATTTTGAAAAAGACCAGTAATTGTTTTATAGTGTTGGTTAGCTAAGATCTCAGTTGGGGCCATAATTAAGGTCTGATAGCCATTTAAAAAAGAAAAATAAGCCGCTATTGTTGCAACCACTGTTTTTCCGCTACCCACATCACCTTGAAGTAGACGATTCATTGGTTTTTGTTTTTGTAAATCAGCAAAAATTTCCTGCCAAACTTTTTTTTGATCATTTGTTAATTGAAAGGGTAAACAAGCAATAAATTGGTTTAGCCTTTGAATAATTTGAGGATTAGAGGCAAAAGGATTGCCAACAGTTTCTTTTTCCCATTTTTTTTTAATTAATAAGTTAGATAATTGCAAAATAAATAATTCATCAAATCCTAGTCTTTGCCGACTTATTTTTGACTGTTGTTTGTTTTCTGGAAAATGAATTTGCTGATATGCTCTTTTTTCATCAATTAATTGATTATAATTAATAATTTCTTTAGGTAAAAATTCCTTGATTTCTAAGTTAATATGAGAATTAAAAAGTAAATTGTAAATTTTTTCTCTTATAATTCTTGAAGATAAACCTTTTTTTTCTGAATAAATAGGCACAATTCGTCCTGTGTGAATCATACTTTCGCCTAACTCATATTCTAATGGGCTAAAAATAATCTTTTGACCAAAAACTTCTACTTTTCCAGCAAAGCTAACTAATTGATTGATTTGAAAAAGTTTTAATAAATATTCTTGATTATAAAAAACCGTCTCAATTTGTCCACTATCATCTTCGATTTTAAAAATCTGCATTTTTAATCCCTTTTTAGTTATCTGATATTTTTTATCAATGATTTTTCCGGTAATAGTGACGATCTCACCTGGTTGGAGTTGGTTAATTTTTGAGATAATCGAATAATCTTCGTATCTAAATGGAAAATAATTTAATAAATCGAAAAAAGTTTTAATTTTTAAAGACTTAAATTTTTTTATTGTTGATGGACTTGTATGAGGAAGTTTTTCAATTGACTGATCATTTATTAAAGTCATAATTTTTTAAAAAAAGATTATCTTATAAATAATGGTGCTAGTGATGATAATATTAACAATAATGAAGAAACAAAAATAATAATCTTCAAAACAGTTTCTTTTTTGATTTTTTTCCTAAAAATTTTCATATTTATACTTAACGATATTTTATCATATTTTGTTATAATCATTTTATGCATTATTCTCATCGGTTATCAATTTCCAAGAAATACCAAAGTCAAAAACTAATTGTTTATGGACTAATTGTAGCAACGATTTTTATTTTATTTGGTTTTATTTTTTCATTTGTGGTTTTTGCTTGGTATGCCAAAAATTTACCTTCTCCATCCAAGCTTTCTCAAGCGCCCAGTTCCTC
>JBNASR010000041.1:0-3383 GCA_049717425.1 Microgenomates group bacterium
GTTTTTTTTCAAAACCAATACCATCAATTTTTAAGTTCTCAATTTCATTTTTTGTTTTCTCGTCAATATTATTGACTATACTAATCCAATACTTTGTTTCATCAATCTTTGCTTCAAGCGAGGCCTCAGGAATAGCTAATTTATCACTTAACTGCTTAATTAATTTTAATTTATCAGTTATTTTTTTTGGTTCAATATATAATAAATAACTATGTTGGTTTAAAACTAATGGATTTAAATTTCGATCATATATCTTACCTCTTTCTGGTAAAATTTTTTTTGAGCGCAGATAAAAATTTTGTTCAATTTTTTTTGGATTAACAATCTGCAGTAAAAAAAGTCTGATAATAATTAATAAATAAAAGGTTAAAAAAACCAAAAATAATAGTTTTTCTCTCATTGAAGTAAAGCAAAAGCATAAATAAAATTATCTAAAAATACTGCTTGAGATTTTTGTTTAAAATTCATCACTTCAGCTAATTTTTTAGCATAATTTAAAGAGGAAACCTCAGCTAATTCTTTTTCAAGATTAATGTTTTCATCATGAAGCTGACTAGTTTTTATCTCATAATAAGTAATTTGATCACTTAATTTTAAAGAAAAATAGAAAAAAAGTATATTAAGTATTAACAAAAAAATTAATCCAAAAACTGTCAGTGATGTTAAAATTTTTTTCATAAAGTAATCACTCTTAACTTTGCACTTCGCTCAAAAAAGCAATAATTTTTAATTTTTTTAATTTTTAAAAACTTTAATTGATTTTTTCGGGCAAAATTTTTTACTACTCGATCCTCAAGTGAATGAAAATCAACAACAACTATCCGACCTGTTTTTTTTAAAATTTTTAAGGCTGCCTGCAAACCTTTCTCTAAATTTTCAAACTCTTTATTAACAGCAATTCTTAAAGCCTGAAAAACCCGAGCATAAACTTTTTTATTGGAAAAACCAATTGCTCTATCAATTGCCCCAATCAAATCAGCAACTGTGTTAATTTTTTTCGTTTCTTTGATTTCATGGGCAATTTCCTTGGATCTAATCTCCTCGCTATATTTTGCCAATAGTTGATAAAGTTCCTCCTCTGTTAATTTTTTTATTAACTGTGCTGCTGTTGTTTTTAAACTACTATTTAATCTCATGTCTAAAAACTCATCGATCTTTTGATAAGAAAACCCTCTTTTAGACTCACTTATTTGTCTCATTGACAAACCTAAATCAAAAACTACACCGTCAACTGGAAAAAAATTATTGTCTTTGGCAATTTTTTCCAAATCAGCAAAATTAGCATTAACTAAAATCAATCGTTTTTTTTCTAAATCACTTAAATATGAAAAATTAAAATTATCAATCTGAGATTTATCCCAATCCAAAGCCAAAACTTTTCCACCGCGTTTTAAGATCTCTTTTGTATATCCTCCCTCCCCAAAGGTGGCATCAATATATAAACCATCTTTTTTAATATTTAAACTTTCAATCACTGGCTGTAAAAGTACTGGTGTGTGCATAAAAAATTAACCATTTATTATAAATTCATATTCGCTTTAGCATACTTTTTCCAATTTTCCTGCGACCAGATCTCAAAGTGATCACCAACACCTAAAATAACCACATCTTTTTTTAAATTAGCATACTCAATCAGATTTTTTGGAATAACAAATCTTCCCTGATCATCAATCTCTAAATAGGAAATTGAAGAAAATAATAATCGCTGTTTAGCTAAATTTTCTTTATCAAGTAAAGATGTTCTAAATAAAGCATTAGCCCGTGTCTCCCAATCTTCTTTATCATAACCTGCTAAACAAAAATCAAATCCTTTTGTTAAAATAAAAGTATTGCCTTTAAGAAGTTCCCTGATTCTTTTAGGCAGAACAAGACGATTTGCTGAAGTAAAAGATAGTTGATATTCACCAAAAAACACCATATAATGCCATTATTCACCAAATTTAAAAAATTGTCAAGGGATAAATATCAATATGGAGCGATTTTTTAAAAAAACCTCAGAATTTATCTTTCAAAAACAAAAAGGCATTTTTTCATCAGCCATCATTATTTCTTTAATGATTGTTTTAAGCAGTCTTTCTGGATTTTTAAGATATCGGATTTTGGCAGGATATTTTAATAAAGATCAACTTGATATTTTTTTTGCCGCTTTTCGCATCCCTGATCTTATCTACGAGATTTTAATCACTGGAGCCATTACCTCAACTTTTATTCCTATTTATTTAAAATACAAAAATAATCAAAAAGATTTATCAGAAAATATATCATCAATTATTAATCTTATTTTGCTTGTATTAACAATTTTAATTATTATTACTTTATTTTTTATAAAACCAATTATAACTTTTATTACCCCTGGCTATAATCAAGCAAAACTTCAACAAATTATTAATTTTTCAAGAATTTTACTTTTTGGTCAACTACCATTTTTTATCTTAGCTAACTTTTTAACTGGTATTGGCCAGGCCAATAAAATATTTTTTCTTTCTGCAATTGCACCAGTAATTTATAACTTAACAACAATCATTTTTACTATTTTGTTTCATAAAAATTTTGGTCTTAATGCAGCAATTTATGGAGTAGTTTTAGGAAGTTTTTTTTTGTTTTTAATTCAATTACCTTTACTTTTTCAATCTAATTTTATTTATAAATTAATTATAAAAAAAACCACAGGATTAATTGAATTTTTTAAATTAATTGGACCACGAATATTAACTGTCATTACTGCTCAGATCGATGCCACTATTGACCTAATATTAACAACTTTTATGGGAAGTGGTAGTTACACGATTTTTTATTTTGCCCAACATCTTCAACTTCTTCCAGTTTCAGTCATTGGCATAGCCTTTGGTCAAGCATCACTGCCTTACTTAACTGAACTATACCAAGAAAAAAAAATGACTGAATTTAGAAAAATTATCACTGACTCTATCCTTAATCTTTTGTTTTTAATAATGCCTATAGCGGCTTTTTTTATTTTTGCTCGCACTCCTTTAATTAGATTTTTCTTTGGTGGACAAAAATTCGATTGGTCAGCCACAGTTCAAACAGCCATTACTTTATCATATTTTTCTTTTGGTTTACCATTTCACACAATTTATTATTTTCTAACTCGCTGTTTTTATGCAATGATGAATAGCAAAATCCCTTTTTATGCTAGTCTTATCTCTATTATCATTAATACATTATTAAGCTTAATTTTTGTTTTTATTTTTCATCTTCCAGTTTGGTCGCTGGGAATTTCTTTTTCTATTGCAATTATGTTAAATTCATTAATCTTATTTTTTATTTTAACTAAAAAAATTGACCAATTTAATTTTTTGTTTATAATCAAGGAAATCTTTAAAATATTTTTTTCATTAATAATTGCCTCAATTATTGCTTAT
>JBNASR010000041.1:3393-5992 GCA_049717425.1 Microgenomates group bacterium
GGCGCTACGGTGCAAGCTACTGGATGGTTTAATTTTTAATACTAATTTCACTATCAATGTTTTTTTTCTCTTAAGCCTTACTTTTTCTGTTTTTTTTGGATTATACTTATTTATATGTTGGTTAATTGATGTCAAAGAAATTTATTTAATCACTCGACTTTTATTAAAAATTAAAGAACAGCAAAAAAAACTGATTGAATTTTATACAAAATATGAATAAAGAAGACACAGAAAAAATCATTGCTATTAAAGCCATTCAAAAAAAATTATTGGGTAAAAAACTTACCTATAAAGAAATCTATGCAATTATGGATGAAATTGCTAAGGAAAAATTATCTGATGTCTTAACAACTTATTTTGTTGCCTCATCTTTTAAAGAAGGATACACCAGTGAAGAACTTTATCAATTTACTAAAGCGATGGTGGAAACGGGTAATCGCCTTAAATTTGATGGAATTGTTGCTGATAAACATTCAGTCGGTGGAATTGCTGGAACACGAGCCACAATGATAATTGTTCCTATTGTTGCTGCTGCTGGCTTTAAAATCCCAAAAATCTCCTCAAGAGCAATCACCACCCCGGCTGGGACTGCTGACGTGATGGAGGCAATTGCCAGTGTTGATTTTACTATTGATAAAATCGAAAAAATTGTCAATGAAGTTGGCGGATGTATTATGTGGAATGGTAAGCTTGGGATTGCTCCTGCTGATGATATTATTATCCGCGTTGAGGAACCACTTTCATTTGAGTCATTTGACAAAATCATCATATCAGTAATGGCCAAAAAAATTGCTGCTGGCACCAATCATTTAGTTTTAGATCTGCCTTATGGAAAAACTGCCAAAATCAGACATCGCTCTGATGCTGAAAAAGTTGCTAAAAAATTTATTAATTTAGCTAAAAAATTTAATATCAAAGTTGTTGTTGATATTAATGAGATGCTTGAGCCAGCTGGTCGTGGAATTGGTCCAATTCTTGAGGCGCGCGATGTTTTGTATGTCCTAGAACAACACAAAGACCGACCACTAAGACTTGAGGCAAAAGCAATCCGTTTAGCTGGTATGCTTTTAGATTTATGCTATCAGACAACAAAAACAAAATTAATTGGCGAGGAAGAGGCAAAAAAAATCTTACAAACTGGTCATGCTTTAAAAAAATTTAGAGAAATTGTTAAAGCACAAAAAGGCGATCCTGATATTTCAAGTGCAAATTTAAAATTAGCTAAATATAAAAAAGAAATCATCTCGCCTGTTTCTGGTAAAATTAAAGATATTAACAATTATAATCTAAATACAATTGCAAAATTACTTGGAGCACCAAAAGATAAAACTGCAGGAATTTATTTATTAAAAAAATTAGATCACAGTGTTGAAAAAAATGAACCAATGATGGTTTTTTATTCAGATGATAAATATCGCCTACAAGAGGCTGAAGTTACCTTGCAAAATTTACCAATTTTTAATATTGAAAAATAATTTATGAAAAAAAGATATTTAGTTCTTATAATTTTAGCTTTTGTTTTTATTTTCTTTTATTCATTTTATAAACAAGCAACTCTACCTGTAAACAAGAATGATCAATCAACTAAAATTTTTGTCATTACTCCAGGTCAATCACTTCAAAAAATAAGTGATAATCTTGAAAAAGAAAATCTTATTCGTAGTAAATTAGTTTTTTATTTAGTAGTTAAGCAACTAGGTATTGAAAAAAATATTCAAGCTGGTGATTTTCGTCTTTCACCATCGATGGATCTTTTTCAAATTGCCAAGAACTTAACTCATGGGACTTTGGATGTTTGGGTGACTTTGATTGAGGGAACAAGAAAAGAAGAAATGGCTCAAGTAATAAGCAAAAAACTTGATATTCCAGAAATTGAGTTTATCAAACAAGCAAAAGAAGGTTATCTTTATCCTGATACTTACCTTATACCAAAAAATGCTGATGCCCAAATGGTAATTAATATTTTACAAAAAAATTTTAATCAAAAAGTTAATAATGAAATTAAAAACAAAATTAATGATAAGGGTTTAACTGTTGATCAAGGAATCATTCTTGCCTCATTAGTTGAAAGAGAGGCAAAACACAAAGAAGACAAGCAAAAAGTAGCCTCAATTCTTTTAAAAAGATTAAAAAATGATTGGCCTCTTCAAGTTGATGCCACAATTCAATATGCATTAGGCTACCAAATCAAGGAAAAAACTTGGTGGAAAAAATATTTGACTACTGAAGATCTAAAGATTGATTCTCCTTATAATACTTACAAAAACAAAGGTTTGCCGCCAACACCAATTTGCAATCCTGGACTTGATTCTATTTTAGCAGTTGCCAATGCTGATATTAATACACCTTATTGGTATTATCTATCCGACAACAACTCTAATATGCACTATGCCATCACCCTTGAAGAACACGAACAAAATATTAAAAAGTATCTTCAATAAAACCTATAATAAAAAAATTTTAAAAAATTAATTTTTTAATTTAAAGCTTTATAAAAATCCAAATTCTAATTGTTTACTACTTTTTTTGATGCGATCGTATCATTTTTTTATTAAAAAAATTAATCTTTAGATTATTTTAACAATCTTATTTATTTATT
>JBNASR010000042.1:0-5987 GCA_049717425.1 Microgenomates group bacterium
GCTTTGTCAACTTTCTCGCCCAAATAAGCCTCAGCATCCGCTTTAATTTTTTGAAGAATCATTGCTGAAATTTCTTGTGGAGTATAGGTTTTACCCTCAACCTCAACCACTGCCATACCATCTCGTCCTTCTTTGATTTTATAAGGAAGCCATTTCATATCATACTGAACCGACTCATCTTTAAAACGACGACCCATTAATCTTTTAATGGAAAAAATTGTATTTTTAGGATTGACAACAATCTGTCTTTTGGCAACATCACCAACGACTCGCTTTACTGGATCAACTACTGAAGGAATAACATTTCGTCCCTCAGCAGAATGAATAACTTTAGGTTTACCACCTTCCATCACAGCAACACAAGAATTTGTTGTTCCAAGATCAATGCCAACTATTTTTGCCATAGGATTTTAAAATAAACTTATAATTTTTTGCTTACCTTTACTTGAGCGACTCGCAAAATTTTATCAGCTAACTTGTAACCTTTTCTTAACACCTCAACCACCCAGTTATCTTTTTCACCAGTGACAATATCAACTGCTTCAGCAATATTTGGATCAAAAGGTTTGTCCAAAACATTTAATTCTTTCAGACCATATTCTTTTAAAACTTGCCAGATTTGCTCTTTTGCCATCTTTAATCCTTGATCTTTAACAAATATTTCGGCTTTGTCTAAGGTGTCAAGAAAAGGTAACAGTTTTAAAATTAAATTTTTATTAGCTAGACTTATTATCTCTTTTTTTTCTTCATTTACTCTTTTTTCTAAATTTTGATAATCAGCTAAAGCGCGCAAATATTTATTTTTAAACTCTTCTGCATTTTTTTTGAGTTCCTCAAGTTGTTTTTTTAATTCTTCAACCTCAGTATTTTTTCTTTTTTTATCCATAATTTAATTATTTGTTTATTTTTTTATTCGATCATTAATTTATAATCCTTGCTCTCTGATAATTTCCTCAATTAAATTAGAAAAATATTTAATTTGAGGAATAATATTATCATAATACATTCTTTTTGAACCAACAACACCAACAATTCCTTTTAATTTTTTTCCTTCAAATTCACCCCAGACACTAGCGCAGTTATCAAAACTGGGATCATGAAAGTCCTCTTCTCCTAAAAGGCAGCGAATTTCTTCTTCTAGATCGTTGAAATCATCTAATATTCGTTCCCAAAAACTGATTTCATCAAGACGGCTAAATAAATTTTTTGATAAATTAATATCTAAAAATTCTGGTTGATTAAATAGATTAGCTATTCCTGAGTAATAAAGATCACCAAAATTAGTGGCAACTAAAGATAAAAGTCCAGTCCGCGCTGATAATACTTTTGCTGCTTGAGATAAAAGACGATGAGTTTCATTTCTTTCATCCCAGATGCTGTTTTTATAGGCAACTTCTTCACTAGTTGTTAGTTCTTTTTCTTTCATTAGGTGTTTGATATAAAAACGAAAACCTTTTGCTGATGGTACTCTACCTGAGGAAAAATAAGTTTTTTTTAAATAGCCTTTTTTAGCTAGCTCTACCATCTCATTGCGAATGGTGGCCGGCGAAACTCCAAGTTTATATTTTTTTTCCAAAACTTCACTACCGACTGGATTGCCGGTATCAGTATATTCTTTAATAATTGCTTTTAAAATATCAATTTGTCTTTGAGTTAAATCTTCCATAATTTTGGAAAACTAATACTATATTAGCAAATATACTTTAACTCTGCTAATTTGTCAAGAGGAATTTTTGGTATAATTTATTTATGTTGCAAAAATTTTGCGTTGTTTTGGCAGTTGCTGCATTTATTGTTAAAGATAATAAGCTTTTGATTGTTAAAAAGTCATTAAATGAGAAAGTTGATCCTGGACTTTGGGTTGTCCCAGGAGGCAAAATTGAAAAAGCCGAAGCTATTGTTGATGGTTTAAAAAGAGAGGTAAAAGAAGAGGTAAATTTAGAAATTGATTCATATCAATGGATTGGTGAGGATGTTTTTGAAAGCAATGGTTTTTATTTCCATGCTCAGCATTTTCTTTGCACTACTTCAGATAATATTAAAAATATTAAATTAGATAAAAGCTTGGTTGATTATTATTGGTTAAAAAAACATGAAATCAAAAGTTTCCAATTTCCAGAAAACATTAAAAAAAGAATTTTACAGATATTATGATTATTGGTGCTCATCAATCAATTGCTGGTGGTTATAGTGAGGCTTTAAAAAGAGTGAAAAATATTGGTGGTAATTGCTTGCAGATTTTTTCTTCTTCTCCTCGCGGCTGGAGTTTTCCAAAAATAACTCAGGAGGAAATAAAAAATTTTTTGCATAATAAAAAAAATCTAAACATCTCCCCTATTTATTTTCATGCTTCATATCTTGTCAATTTAGCTGACCAAGAAAAAATCGGTTATTTGTCAAAAAATTCTCTTATTAATGAGTTAAATTTAGCAGCAAAGCTTGAGATAAAAGGATCAATTGTTCATTTGGGCTCTTATAAAGATCAAAAAAATCATTCTAAATATCAGACTTTGATTAAAAATATCAAAGAAATTTTAAATAAAACTCCAAAAGAGACTTTATTTATCATTGAAAATTCAGGCACAAGAAAGATTGGTCAGACAATTGAGGAAATTGCTCAAATTATTCAAGATCTTAATGATCCTCGCATAAGAATTTGTTTTGATACTTGTCATCTTTTCTCCAATGGTTATAGATTTGAAAATAATCAAGAACTTGATGAGTTTCTAGCTAAATTAAAAAGGTTAAATTTATTAGATTTGCTTGAGGTTTGGCATTTGAATGATAGTCGTGATGAGTTTAATTCAGGAAAAGATAGACATGAAAATATTGGCCAAGGAAAAATTGGCATTAATGAGTTTAAAACATTACTTAATCATCCTCAGACAAAAAACTACCCCTTTATTATTGAAACTCCTGGTTTTGATAATCAAGGACCAGATAAAAAAAACTTAGACATTTTAAAATCGTTGATATAATTATCTCATGTTTAAATTACCACAAGAAATAAAGGAAATTTTTGAGATTTTTAAAAAAAATAATTTTCAGATTTATTTGGTTGGTGGCGCTGTTCGGGATTTGCTTCTTGGAAAAAATCCAACTAATTTTGATTTTACTACTAATGCTAATCCTTCACAAATTCAAAAATTATTTTCTGAATCATTTTATAACAATGATTATGGCACAGTGTCAATTCCTATTAATTTAGAAAAAGAAAAAGTTTCCACTTTTGTTGAGATTACACCTTTTCGAGCAGAATCTGATTACCAGGATTATCGTCATCCCCAAAAAATAGTTTGGGCAAAGACATTAGATGAGGATTTAGCTCGAAGAGATTTTACCATTAATGCCATTGCCTATGATGGCTTAAAAATTTATGATCCCTTTGAAGGACAGATTGATTTGAAAAACAAAATTATTAAAACTGTTGGTGAGCCAGACAAAAGATTTAATGAGGATGCTTTAAGGCTGATGCGAGCGATAAGATTTGCTTCGCAATTGGGGTTTTTAATTGAAGAAAATACTCGAAGATCAATTGAAAAAAATAGTCATTTAATCACTAAAATTTCTTGGGAGAGAATCAGAGATGAGTTTTTAAAAATTTTAAAAAGTGATCATCCTTCAGAAGGGATTTTATTTTTGCGCAACACAAGACTTTTACACTATATTTTACCAGAGCTTGATGTTTGTTTTTCTATCCCTCAAAAAAGTCCAAAGCGCCATCACATCTATGATGTTGGTACACATTTGGTAATGTCTTTAAAATACTGCCCGTCAAAAGATGAAATCACTCGTTTTGCGACTTTAATTCATGATATTGGTAAAGCCAAGACTTTTAAAAAAGATCAAAATACTGGTCTAATCACTTTTTATAATCATGAAGTTGTTGGGACAAAATTAGCAGAAAAAATTGCTGATCGTTTTCGACTTTCAAATAAACAAAAAGAAAAGTTAGTCCGTTTAGTCAAATATCATCAATTCACAGTTTCTGAGATTCAAACTGACAAGGCTATTCGGCGATTTATTCGCGAAGTTGGTAAAGAGTATTTGCAAGATATTTTGGATTTGCGAGTTGGTGATAGAGTTGGGTCAGGGGCAAAGCCAAGCTCTTGGCGATTTGAGCTTTTTAAAAAAAGACTTATTGAAGTGCAAAAAGAGCCATTTAAAATCACTGATTTAAAGGTTAATGGTAATGATGTGATGGAGATTTTAAAAATTAAACCAGGACCAAAAGTTGGTGAGGTTTTAAAAAATCTTTTTGAAAAAGTAGTCAACAAAAAACTGCCCAATGACCGCCAAGCACTTCTTGAGGAGATTAAAAAAATTGGCTTATAATATTTTTTTTGTTTACGATTTAATTCGATTATAAACTATTTTAAACTTTGTGTGCTTTATGTATTTGTATTTGTCTTCTATTTTTTATTTCCTTTATAAAATTAATAAGTGTTGGGGTTCCAAAGATTATACCCAAAAGTCCATATGTTACAACTTGTTCAGGATTATTATAAAGATAACCATAAGTTTCTAAGAAGGCAGACATTAATAATCCAACCCTAGCTGCATCCCTTGATAGCTTGTCATCTCTATAATTATCAGCGCAAGCAGACATAAATTCTATAGGCCCTTTAATTATTTCCTTAAAATTTCTCATAGTATAGATATTTTACCATTACTATTACTAATAGTCAATAATTTATTGGCTATTCTAACTTTTTAGTGGGTAAATAAAAAATTGCGAGTGAATTAAATTTGATAGTAAGATAAGAGATATTCATATTTATTGCATTTTCTTAGAATAAGAAGTATAAATTTTTTACTATCTCATCACCGATCATCAAAAGATAGTAAAGCAATGATACGAATCTACGAATGAATGCAAATCTACGAATATGCGAATAAATTATTTTGATATTTAATATTAGGATATTGGATATTGGGAAAAAAGTTTTCAGTTTTTAGTTTGCAGTTTAAAAACTTAGATGTTTTAAATGTTTGTTTTCAAACTGAAAAATGAAAACTGCGAACTTCTTTTTTCCCTTAATTACTTAATTTCCCAATTTCTTAATTACTTTCATTTATTTATTTTTTTATTTAATTATTTCTTTATTTATTTGATTTTAATTATCATTTCTAAAAAAATTAGGTAATAATTTTTTTTCATCTTTAATCCTTGTCTTTTCTCCATGGCCTGGGTAGACAATCACATCATCAGGAAAGGACAAAATTTTTTTTAAGGATTTTTTTAAGTCAGTTTTGTTGGAATAAGAAAAATCATAGCGACCAATTGAGCCTTTAAACAAAGTATCACCAGTAAAAATTATTTTTTCTTTTTCAAAATAAAAACAAACACTTCCTGGTGTGTGGCCTGGAGTTTTTAAAATTTCAAACTTAAAATTTTTAAATTTTAACGAGTTACTAAATTCTAAATTTTTAATTTTTAAAATTGGAAAAATAATTGGTTTGTAATTTAAAAAATATTGTGCTGTCTCCCCTAGTCTATCAACTAAAAACTGATCTTTTTTATTAATGTATAATGGCACACTAAATGATTTTTGGATTTCGCCAACTGCCATCAGATGATCAAAGTGACCATGAGTGGCAAGCATAGCAACCAAATTTAACCTTTGTCTTTGGATTTCCTCTGTGATAAAAGAAGCCTCATCAGCTGGATCAATTATTATTAGATCGTTTTCTTGAATTAAAAAATAACAATTAGTTTGAAGCTGACCAAGCGAATAACTTAAAACTCTCATATTTTTTTATTTTTTTCTTTTTTCAAGCCAGACTAAAATTGGTGTGGCAACAAATGGCGACGAATAAGTGCCAGTGATGGTGCCAATTAAAAGAGTGATAACAAAAAATCTAATTGTTGACCCCCCCATTAAAGCCAAAGCCAAAAGCATAAAAATAATCGTCATTGAGTTATTGATTGAGCGAACCATTGTTTCAGTTAAAGCCTTATTGGCAAAATATTCAATATCAGCTTT
>JBNASR010000043.1:0-5894 GCA_049717425.1 Microgenomates group bacterium
TGTTGATAAACCTCTTCAAAGTATTTTAGTTGTTGAGTGAAAAATGAAGCTTTTTTGATTTTTTGCAAAAAAGTTATTGTTGAGTTTTTGTCAAAATTAATTATTTTTTCAAAAATTGAAGGAATATTTTGAGAGGCAAAAATATTAACAATCAAAAAAATACCAGCAAAAAAAATTATTGTCAATTTAGCTATTTTTAAATGGTTAAAAAAAACCAATGATTTTTCTTTTTTAATTTGGCTGATTTTTTTTAATTTTTCAATAATTGTCTTGGTTTTGTCCATATTTTTATTATATACTGATCGTAGCTAAAATTTGCGAGCTTTGTGAGAAAATTTAGCGTACGATCAGTTATACTCGATTGCAATTAAATTGGATATCGGTATATACTTTTTATATGAATACAGTTGATTTTCAGATTTTAACAGACAGATTAATCACGATTAGTTTGGCAGTTTTTGCCTCAGTTATTGCTGCGTTTTTGACCTTTATTTTAATTTATTTAGTTGTTATTTATTTTCGCTTAAAAAAAAGAGAACAAATCTCTTTGGAGATGGTAACAGTTGAAGTCAGATTACCCAAAGACAATGAGATAAAAATTGATGCCGCCGAGCAAATGTTTTCTTCTTTTTCTTCCTTAAAAAAATCTGGTTTTTGGTCGTTTTTGGATGTAGATGATGTGGTAGCTTTTGAGATTGTTGGCAAAGAGGCAGAAATCAGATTTTATGTCTCAGCGCCAAATAAAATCATTGATTTAGTGGAAAAGACAATTTACAGCTACTACCCAGCCGCTGATATCAGAAAAGTTGATGAGCCAAATATTTTTACAGAGAATGGTAAGGTGGCTTTTGGTGCTTTAGTGACAAAAGAAGCCTCATATATGCCAATTCGCACCTACAAAGAGTTGCCGACTGATTCAATGGCAGCAATTACTTCAGCATTATCAAAAATGGGAAAAGATGAAGGAGGAATTATTCAGATTTTGATTAGACCAGCTTCTGGTAAATGGAAAAGTGAGGGAAAGTCATATGTTGCCTCAACGAAAAAAAACGAAGCTAATCCTGAAAAAGCTACTTTTAAAACTGATCCCAAGACCTTAGAAAAAATCGATGACAAAGCCTCGCGACCCGGCTTTGAAACCACAATAAGATTTGTGGTAGTTTCACCTTCAAAAGATATGGCTGAACTGCATTTAAAAAATATTAAAACAGCTTTTGCTCAGTTTTCCTCTGATCTAAATAGCTTTACCTCAGCTAAAATGCCAATTAAAAGTACTTTTATGATTAATTTTATTTATAAATTTTTTCCAGTGGTTGAGATTCCGTTTTGGCCTTTTGGAAGGACAATCTCTATTTTAACAAATGATGAATTAGCCAGTATTTTTCATTTTCCCAATAAAACCGTTGAAACTCCTCATATTCAATGGTTAAAAGCAAAGACAGCCCCAGTGCCAGCTGAGGTACCTCAAAGTGGTGGAACTTTTATTGGTTATGGGTATTATCGTGGAGTAAGAAGACCTGTTTATATTGGTTTTGAAGATCGTCGGCGTCATACCTATATTATTGGAAAAACCGGTACTGGAAAGTCAGTTTTGCTTGAAGATATGGCAATTCAAGATATTAAAGCTGGTTATGGAGTTTGTGTGATTGATCCACACGGAGATTTAATTGACAATATTGTTAAATTTATTCCTCCTCAGCGAGCTGAAGATGTCATTTATTTTGATCCATCAGATACAGAGCGACCAATGGGACTAAATCTTTTGGAAGCTTATACTGAAGAGCAAAAGCATTTTCTAACAACCTCAATTATTAATTTAATGTATAAGCTTTATGATCCACAGCGCACTGGTATTATTGGTCCACGATTTGAGCATGCAGTGAGAAATGCAATGTTGACCGTAATGAGTGAGCCAGGGACAACTTTTGTTGAAGTGGTGAGAGTTTTGACTGATCCCAAATATGTTCAAGAGCTTCTTCCAAAAGTCCAAGATCCAATTGTTCGGCGTTATTGGACTGATCAAATAGCTCAAACCTCAGATTTCCACAAAAGTGAGGTTTTGGATTATATTGTCTCTAAATTTGGCCGCTTTGTCACCAACAAAACAATGAGAAATATTATTGGTCAGTCAAAGAGCGCTTTTGATTTTCGAAAAGTTATGGATGAGGGAAAAATTTTATTAATCAATTTATCCAAAGGTAAGCTTGGTGAGGAAAACTCATCGTTTTTAGGTTTAGTTTTGATTCCAAAAATTTTAATTGCAGCTATGAGTCGTCAAGAAATACCCGAGGAAAAGCGCCGAGATTTTTTTCTTTATGTTGATGAGTTTCAAAACTTTGCCACTCCTGACTTTGCCACAATTTTATCTGAGGCGCGAAAATATCATTTAAATTTAACAGTCGCCAATCAGTTTATTGGCCAGATGGACGAGGAGGTAAAAAACGCGGTATTTGGCAATGTTGGTACCTTGATTGCTTTTCGCGTTGGTGTCACTGATGCCTCATATATTCAGCGCGAATTTCAACCGGTTTTTAGTGAGTCAGATTTAATCAATATTGAGAGATTTCATGTTTATATGAAAACTATTGTTGATAATGAACCAGTGCCACCATTTTCTGTTGATTTGACCAAAGATTATAAAAAATACAAAGCTATGGCTAATGAAAAGGTAGCACAAGCAATTATTCAATTGTCTCGGTTAAAATATGGTCGACCAAAAGAAATAGTTGAGGCAGAAATCGCCCAAAGAGCAAGACTTTGAGAAATGAAAAAATAATTAAACAAAGAAATAAAGAAATAAAACAAAGATATTTGATATTAGGATATTAGATATTGGGAAAATAATTTTATGTTGTCTAAATTTACAGCTTTTTTATATCAAAAAAAATATCTAACTGACAATGTTTGCCTTTTTAGTTTTAAATTAAAAGATAAAAGTTTAGATTTTATTCCTGGGCAATATCTGATGTTAAAAATCAATGATAAGTCTAGACTTTATTCAATTGCTTCAAGCAATAAAAACAAGAATCAATTTGAACTTTTAATTGAGTTGGTTGAAGGAGGTTTAGCCTCAACTTATTTAAAAAATCTCAGTAGTGGTGATCAAGTGATTTTTCAAGGTCCAGCTGGTCAGTTTACTCTTAAAAGCAATTATTATAAAAAAATTTTTTTAGTAACTGGTACGGGAATTGCTCCAATTCGCTCAATGCTTTTGTCCAACAGTCAATTTTTAAAAGATAACAGTTATTTATTTTGGGGCCTGCCTTATTTAAAAGATGTTTATTTGTTTGATGAATTTAAACAATTTAATTTAAAAATTTGTTTTTCACGGGAAAAAGATTTCTCAACGATCAAAGATGAGGATAAAAAATATTTTGCCTTAGGCCATGTTGATGAGGTGATGTTTGATCAATTTAAAAATGAAGATTTGAATAATTTTGAGTTTTATCTTTGTGGAGCAAGACAGATAGTTGAGTCATTAAAAGAAAAATTACTTGCAAAAAACATTGCTAAAGAAAAGATTATTTTTGAGAAGTTTTAAAAATCAACTTTTATTCTTTTCTTTCAAAATAAGCCTTAAGTAAATCACGAGCAATTGGTCCAGCCACATCAGAACCTTGACCACCTTCTTCAACTAAAACAGTAACAACAATCTCTGGCGCCTCATATGGGGCAAAAACACTGATCCAAGCATGAGGGATGCCGGAGGGAACATGAGATTCAGCTGTTCCAGTTTTGCAGCCAGTTTGAATTTTTATCAAATTAGCAGAATCTGTAGATTGTTTTTCTCCCACTTTTGACTTTTGATTTTGGACTTTAAACTCAAATAATGGCCAGCCAGTGCCACCAGTTGAACAAGCTTGTCTCATTCCTTCTTTTACCAAATCTAAAGTCTTTGAAGAAATTGGTAGTTTTTGACAATTGGTTTTTTCATTTTTTAAAAGTTTTGGCTGACAATAAACTCCGTTATTAGCAAAAACACCAGTGACCATATTCATTTGCAAAGGAGTTGTCTGTAGATATCCTTGACCAATAGATAAATTATAAGTATCACCAGTATACCAGTGATCTTTTATTACAGTTTCTTTCCAAAAAGGTGAGGGAATAAGACCTTCTGACTCATCAAGTCCAATACCGGTTTTTTTTCCTAATCCAAAAATTTCTGCCCATTTTTTTATTTTTAAAACTCCAGTTTTTTCACCAGCTAAATAAAAGAAAATATCATTGGAGCGTCTGATTGCTTTAATAACATCAACCATTCCTTCAGTTTTTCCGTATTGTAAATAATACCAATTACCAAAAGTTAAAGAGCCAGATTTAATAAATCCTTTATCTTCAAACTGAGTTTTCTCATCAATGGCCTTTTCCTCAAGAGCAGCTGTGGCAACAATTAATTTAAATAGTGATCCTGGCGGATAGACTCCTTCGGTGGCTCGATTAAAAAGCGGCTTATTTTCATCCAAAAAATATTTGCTGGGATTATTATTATCCTCAAAATCTTGAGGATCAAAAGAAGGAGAGGAGACAAGAGCGAGAATCTCGCCAGTTTTTGGAATCGAAGCAATAATAGCTCCTTTTTTATCTTTAATCAACTCATAAGCTTTTTTTTGTAGCTCTAAATCTAAACTTAATTGAAGTTTTTTGCCATCAGTTGGGGCAATAACAGTAGTTGTTTTTAAGACTTTACCCAAAGCATCAGTTTCAACTAATTTTTTCCCTGAAATTCCTCTTAATTGGCAATCATAAATTTTTTCAATTCCTTTTTTGCCGACTTTGTCACCAATTTTTATTTTGTAAAGGCACTTATCATTATCTAAATCATCTTGATCGGCAAGTTGTCTGTAGCCGACAATTGAGGCAACGGCTAAATTTTCCTCGTAGATTCTTTTTGAGACAATTCGATTTTGATTTTTTTGAATTTCCTCAAAAGGTGTCTCAAGATTAGGATCAAGATTTTTAGCAATGACAAAGCCTTTTCTGTCAATAATTGTTCCTCTTTTTGGTTCAATTAAAATCTCTTTTAAGCGATTATTTTCTGATAAAAAGCGATAATAACTACCCTTAACAATTGTTAACTGAAAAAGACGAACAAATAAAATAAAAATAAATAAAATAATTAAAAAAATTATTCCAAAAAAATTAAATTCATTATCCATATTAACTAACAAAATAACCTTGGCTAAAAAAACCAAGTGTTAAAATGTGAAAAATTAAAAACAAAAAAATGATTATTAGTTTTAAAAGTTTATTTTTTAGATTAGCTAAATAAACAAAAGTACTTAAAGAAAAAAGAGAGTAGCGGGGGATTGAGGAAAATGTACCAGTGAGTGATGGCAGAATCAGATTAATAAAAGAAAAGACAGAAAGGGAAAATAAAAAATAATTTTTAATTTTTAGTTTTAAATTTTTAATTAATAATAAATTTTTAAGATCTAGAAAAAGCAAAATAAAAATTAACCAAAAGATAAAAAACTCAAATAAAGAAACAAAGTATTGAAAGTTAAAATTAGCTGTGAAAAAGATTTTTATATAGCGCCAAATTACTTGGGGTAAAAAAATCAAATGGGTTGACCTGTTTGCGCCAAAAGCTGGTTGGGCATTTAAAAACATTAAGGGATCACCAGTTGTCTGCCAAAGATAAAAGCAATAAAGAGAAAGACCTAAAATAGGAAAAAAAAGATAAGTAATCAAAAGAGGAAGTGGTTTTGTTTTTTTTGTTTTCAAATAGAATAAATTGATAATTAAAAAGACCACCACAAACACACCAATTAATCGGGTTAAAGAGGCAAAAAAACTAGCAATTGCCGCCAGATGAAATTTTTCTTTTTTAAAAAAATAAAGAAAAAGAGAAAAAAATAAAAAAAACAACCCTTCAGTATACAAAGCGCCTAAAT
>JBNASR010000044.1:0-5877 GCA_049717425.1 Microgenomates group bacterium
GACAAGGCTTTTTTGGATGACCTAAATAACCACAAGGACAAGGATTGGAGGCAGCCAAAAGCAAAAACCGACAAGGAAAAACTAAAGTCCCAGAAGCCCGAGAAATAGTGATCACTCCATCCTCGATCGGCTGACGCAGCGCCTCAAGAGTAGCTCGAGGAAACTCAGCGATCTCATCCAAAAAAAGAACACCGCGATGAGCTAAGGAGATTTCACCTGGAGCCGGATTAGTACCACCACCAACCAAGCCAATTCTTGAGGTAGTGTGATGAGGAGCACGAAACGGCCGATAATTAATATAGTTTTCTTTAAGCAATCCTGCAACAGAGTAAATCTTTGTTAACTCTAAAATCTCATCTTTTTCCAAAGGTGGCAAAATTGAAGGCAGGGCTCGAGAAAGCAAGGTTTTTCCAGCTCCTGGCGGACCTTTTAGTAAAATATTGTGAAATCCAGCTGCCGCTATCTCGCAAGCCCTTTTGGCCATATGTTGACCTCTAATATTTTCAAAAACATATTGACTTTCAAAGTTCTCAGAAGCAATAAACTCTTGATGAGGCTGGGGTTGAAGCAAGATCTCGCCGTTCAAATGCAAAATTAACTCTTTTAAATTTTTCACTGGATAAACTAAAACCTCCTCAATTAAGGCGGCCTCAGAGGCATTAGGTGAGGGAACAAAAAGTTGACTAATTTTTTTCTCTTTTGCCAAAAGAGCAATTGAAAGAACCCCTGGCACTTGGCGCAGATCTCCCTCAAGTGATAACTCACCAATAAAAAGACTGTCTTTTAAGCTATCTTTTTTTATCAAACCACTGGCTGACAAAATGCCAACTGCAATCGGCAGATCGAAAGCTGACCCAGCCTTTGGGATATCAGCTGGCGCTAAATTAACTGTTAAACGGGTGTCAGGCATTTTTAAAAAGCTGTTGATTATGGCTGCTCTGACTCGCTCTTTTGCCTCATCAATTGATTTATCAGGCAAACCAACAATAGTAAATCCAGGAAATCCCCTTTCTGCCACATCGACCTCAACTGTGATTAACACCCCATCAAGACCAATAGTGGTTGCGGAAAAAACTTTTGCTAGCATAAATAACTTTTACACTTTTACACATTTATACAATGTTTATACTTTTAATTATTTATAGTCCACTGCATATAACCAACAAAAATTTTTTTTAGATTGTCAAAAAAAGCTAATTTTTGTAAATTAAATTCACTTGCAAATCAATTTTTTTTAGTTTATGATATTTAAGCTATGGCAGTAGTTCATGCTGATAAAAATAGTTTTCAAAAAGAAGTCTTGGAAGCTCAAGGATATGTGTTGGTTGATTTTTACGCTGATTGGTGTGGACCTTGTAAGATGACTGCCCCAATAATTGAGGAATTAGCCAATGAGTTGACTGATATAAAATTTGTTAAAATCAATGTTGATGAAAATCCTGACTTAGCCTCAAACTATCAAGTGTTTTCCATTCCCACCTTTATTATCTTTAAAAATGGACAAGCTGTCCACCAATTTGTTGGGGCTATGGGGAAAGAGGGATTTTTGGCTGAAATCAAGGCTGCAAAACCCGAATAATTTTTCTTCCAACTACTTTTATAGTCAAATGAGCTTTTTGCAAAAGATAAAATG
This sequence comes from Microgenomates group bacterium, assembly GCA_049717425.1. Taxonomy (GTDB): domain Bacteria; phylum Patescibacteriota; class Microgenomatia; order UBA1406; family GWC2-37-13; genus GWC2-37-13. The sequence continues at coordinate 1,634 of JBNASR010000044.1, forward strand.
ACAATGTCGCCAACCAACGCAAACTTGAAGTAATTGGCGCATGCAGGCCCATAATGATTTTTTCATCTGATAAGGGTAGTTTAATAGTTTGATATGAAGAAAACTGGGATGAAGTAACTGACTGCAAGCCTAATTTTTTTAAATCAGGCGGCAACTCAATTGTTTCATGACGAACTGAAACATAAGGTTTGACTTCTTCATCGACTTTATGTTCAACAACCTCTTTAACCTCAATTTTTTCTCGGCTAATTGGCTCAATCTCTTTATTTGAATAAGAAATATTATCAATATTTTTTGTAGATAAACTATTTTTTTTATATTTCACTAAAAAATCCTCAATTGGAGTAAAATTATTGCTCATATACTTATTATAAAACAATCTCTCTATCTTTGTTATAAAAGCGAGCTAAAACAAAAAATAAATCTGATAGACGATTAAAATAAGGAGTGATTTTTAAGCTGTGATTAATTCGTAATCTAACTATACTTCTTTCACAACGCCGACACACTACTCGCAGTATGTGAAACAAAGAAGAAGTCTCAGTTCCACCTGGGATAATAAATCTATTAAGTTTAGGTAGTTTTTTTTCTAAATCATCAATTTTTTTCTCAAAACAGAAAACTTTTTTTTCTAAAAAATCTAAATTGATCTTTGCCCCTGACAAATAAGCCATTATTTGATAAAGATCTTTTTGAATATCAACTAAAAAATTTCTATTTTTTTTTGATTTAATTTTGGCAGTTGCTAAACCAATAAAACTATTGAGCTCATCAATTTGACCATAAGCTTCGATTAAAAGGTCTGATTTTGACAATCTTTTTCCACCAAATAAAGAAGTCTCTCCCTTGTCACCTGTTTTTGTGTAAATCGTCATGATCAAAATATAAAATACTCAGTAATTAATTTTAAATTTTAAAAAACAATATTATTATTCTCTTTCATCCGCATTCACTATATCCACAGCTATAGCATTTTTTACAACCTTCTTCATGGACAAAGGCTGCCTCACCACATGATGGACAAATATCAAACATCTTATTATTTTCTTGATCTATTAAAACTTTTTCTAAACTCGGCTGAGTGGTGTTCTCTACTAATTTTGGTTTTTCCTCGATTGTCTTTTTGTTATTTGTCTCACCATTTAATCCATAATGCATCGCTAAAACTTTAGCAATCGCATCGGGTAAACTTCTGATTTTGTCTTTACCAAACCCATAACTTCGCGCTCCACCAATATCTTTTAGCTGATTGATAATCTCTTTGACTCTCACCTCAACTGGCAGATGAGAGGAAAAACGTAAAGCTGTTGAGATCATCCGACCTAATCCTTCAGCCATAGCATAAATATCACTTCCGGCCTTACCGATAGTGATAAACATCTCCAATGGTTCAGGCGGATTACCACCATTAGTATTTAAGGTGATAAAAGCCACCCCAACCGGTGTATTGATTTTATAAGTGGCACCATGCACTACCATTGGTCTTGGTTTGATGGTATAAGAGGGAATTTTTTGCTCTTTGTTTTCAGCAGTTTTATCAGTGTCTTTTCTTTCCAAAACTCCCTCTCTTGATCCCTCTCTAAAATAAGTAATGCCTTTACAACCTAATTTATAAGCTAAAGTGTAAAGTTTTTTCACATCTTCAACTGTATGAGTTTTTGGGGCATTGACTGTTTTTGAAATTGAGGCATCAACATATTTTTGAATTGTGGCCTGAACATAAACATGATCCTCAGGAGTTAGTTCATTGGCTGAGACAAACCACTCTGGTTTTTTTATTTTTCCTTCTTTAATCTCTTTTTCATGTTTTTTATACCATTGTTCATAAAGATGATGACGGATAATATGAGTGCCAAGTCTGTCTTTTCTAATAAATTCAAACTCAAAAACCGGCTCAATCCCTGAGGTAGTACCAGCCATAAGCGATGTTGATCCGGTTGGCGCCTGCATCAAAAGCAGGGAATTGCGAATCCCATTTTTTCTGATTGCTTCTTTGACATCAGCTGGAAGTTGAGAAACAAAACCACCTTTCAAAAACAACTCTTTATCAAACTTTTTAAAACTACCTTTTTCTTTAGCAATCTCAGCTGAGGCTTTATAAGCTTCATCACGAATAATTTTATAAACTTTATCAATAAATTTTAATGACTCCTTTGAACCATAGCGAAGATGAAGTTTGATCAAAGCATCAGCCAAGCCCATTGTCCCAAGACCAATTCTTCGTTCACCTTCAAGCTGAGTTTTTCTTATTCCCTCAAAAACATAAGGATCCATATCTACAACATTATCTTGAAACCTAACGGCAACACGAACAATTTTTTTTAATAATTTAAAATCAAACTTGCCTTTTTTATCAATATCTGAACCTTTAACTAAAGCTGAAAGATTAATTGAGCCTAAATTACAAACTCCCCAAGCTGGCAATCCTTCCTCACCACATGGATTAACACAAATCACTTTATTCCAATAATAATTGTTATAAAGCTTGTTATAACGCTCCAAAAAAACAACTCCTGGTTCAGCGCTTCGCCAAGCAGCCTGGGCAATCAGATCCCAAATTTTTCGCGCTTTAACCACCTTATAGACAATAATCTTTTTACCCATTTTTTGCCAAGCCTCAATATCACCATCCCATTTTTGATCATATTCTGGATCTTTGGTATCAGGAAAAATAAGCGGCCAATCAAGATCTTTTTCCACTGCTTCCATAAATTTATCAGAGATTGTAAGTGATAAATTAGCGCCATTGATTTTTTTTAAATCTTGCTTAACAGTGATAAACTCTTCAATATCCGGATGCCAATCAGCGAGCATCAACATCAAAGCGCCACGGCGCGTCCCACCTTGCTGAATAATATCTTTGGTTGCCACCGAGAAAAGTTCTGCCCAGTTGACTGGACCTGAGGAAAACCCATTAACTTTTTCCACTCGGCTGCCTCGCGGTCGAAGGGAAGAAAGATTAATACCAACCCCCCCTCCTCGAGCCATAATCTCAACCATTTGCTTTAAAGTCTCAAGAATTCCTTCTCGAGCATCTTTTGGCGAAGGGATGACATAGCAGTTATAAAAAGAGACAGCAAAGCCAGTGCCTGCCCCAGACAAAATCCGCCCCCCTGGCACATACTTAAAATCCTTCATTGCCCAAAAAAATTCTTTTTCCCATTTTTTTTGCTGATCTTTTTTCTCAACTGAGGCAACTGCTTTAGCCACTCGTCTCCACATTTGCTCCGGTGTTTTCTCTATTGGATTGCCTTTTTTGTCTTTTAATGAATAACGGTCTAGAAAAACTTTTTGAGCAACACCGGATAAAGTTTTCATAAATTTTTTATTTAATTTATAACAATTTTTTTAGCTCTGCCTCAAAATCTTCAATATCAACAAATCTTTTAAATACAGCAGCAAATCTAATATAAGCAATCTTATCTAATTTTTTTAATTTTTTTGCTACTAATTTGCCAATTTCTTTGCTTTCAACCTCAGTTGTCTCTTTTTCTTTTATCTCTGACTCTATCTCATTGATCAATTTTTCAATTTGTTCACTGGAAACAGTGGTTTTGTCACAAGGCAAAAGAACACTTCGTCTTAATTTCTCCCTATCAAATCGCTCTCTTCTTCCATCTCTTTTGATTACTAAAATTGGCAACTCCTCAACTCGCTCATAGGTGGTGAATCTTTTAGTACATTTTGGACACTGCCGTCTTCGTCTTACCACTGCCCCATCCTCAGACAATCTTGTCTCAATAACCTCAGTATCCTGGTATTTACAAAAAATACAAAACATATAAATAGTGCAAATTAAAATTTAAAACACTATTGGTAGAATTTCAAGAGGTCAAAATATATAAAAACTATATCAACAAATCTACTTAGCCTCAAAGATTTTTTTAAATAAAAAATTGCCAAAAAAATAAGAACAAAAACTTTGATTTTAGCTTGATAAATTTTATACCTCCCAAATCTCTAATCTCATCTACAAAACCTTTTACTTGCAAAAAATCACCTCGAAATAACTTTTAATAAAAATAGAATTAGTATGTATTAAAATATTCACCGTGCATTTTAGCACCTTATTTTAATTGGTAGAATAATTTATTTAAAACTTTTCTTTTTCATAAAAAAAATAACAAAAAACCTAACGCCATCAAAAATATCCCAAATATCATGACACCGTTTGTAATTGCAGGCGGCTGATGACTAGCTGTAGTTGAAAAGAATATTACTGTTGCTAATCCAAATATTATCAA
>JBNASR010000045.1:0-5821 GCA_049717425.1 Microgenomates group bacterium
TTAAAAACAAATAGAGGAAAGACTACATTAAAAACGATGTTAAAGGAATATTTTTCTTGAAAAAATGTTTAGAAACATTAAAAAATCTTAACAATCTTAAAAATTAACAGAAAATGAAAACTAAAAGAAATTGCTGATATAATGGGATATAAAAGCAAAGAATGGCCAAGACATATGATTTTTCATATTAATTTTTTGATTAAAAATAGTCCGGATAGAATGGATAAAAAGTTAAAGGAACTAGTTAAAAAATATAAAATGAAAGGAGGTGATAATAAATGAAAAAAATTTTATTAGCATTATTTTTAGCTATTTTTCTATTTTTAACAGCTAAATCTACCTATGCCTATGTTCGAGTAAGAGGATATTTTAGGAGAAGTACGGGTTCTTATGTTATGCCCCATTTTCGTACTTATCCTGATAGTTTTCGCTTTAATAATTGGTCATTTAAAGGAAATATAAATCCTTTTACGTTTAAGAGAGGTTGGAAATGGTAAAACAATATCTATTTTTAGTGTTATAAATCAAAGACTCCGCCCGTAAAGGCTGAGGTTGCCTATTAATAAAATAAAAAGTGATAAGTTATTTCTTTAATTAATATATTTCTAAGCAGTTATTTTACTTTAATTTTCTTGCTTGGAAAGAATAATAATAAAATTACAATTATTCCATTTATGTATGAAGATAGTAAACTAAGCATTATAAATAACACACCAATATAAACAGGCCATCAAATATCCCTAACTCTTATTACAATAAGTCAGCCATATATAAAATAAATAAATAATAACAATCCCACTAAAAAATATTTTTTGCTAATTTCTACTGCCAATAATGAAAATGCTGATATAAAGAACCCAAAAAATAGAAAATCAGATCTTTTTGCAGTTCCATTATAATGCCAAGCTAAGTATTTGTTATATAAATCTTTCATATTGTAACTATCTTTGACAATAAAAGTATATGCTTTTAGTTAGTAGAAATCAAATAAGTGATTATATAATAAATGTGTTGGGCAACTTTTAATTCTTTAAGCTTTTTAAATAATTAAAATCTTCTCCAAAATTGTTGCTATTTATTTTATCTTATTTATACCACAAAAAAGAAAGAACAATTAAACTGAAAATATTACTGATTTATAAGCGATATCTGGTTTTATGTGAGGTTTAAATACTTTTGAATCTTCTATTATAAAATGTGATCGATCTTGGTTTTGTCTTTAAAAAATAGTGGAGTCAGGGGTGGGGTAAAAATTAATCTTCTTGACCGGATTTTGTTACACCTTTTCCGGTAATTGGATTACCACCTTTTTCTCGACTAGTTTGACCTATTTGTCGCCAAACTTCATTTTGAGCAGCAGTTGTTGGTTTTTTTGTTTCTTCTTGAATCCGCATTGTATCAGCAAGTTTTTTGAACAATGATGATAAAAAACTTTGATCTCTTTCTGACATAATTATATTATACAAAATTATTATAAAAAATTCTAACAATATGGGTGGGATATTATCAAAATCTTCCAAAAAATACTAAAATAATAAAATGAGAGAAAAAATTAATAAAAATTTATTTTTAGGCTTAATTTTTTATTTGATATTTTGGTTTTTATCAAAAAATTTATCACCAAGTAAATTTACTCAAAAAAATAATCATTTTTTATCTCCAACCTTATCACCTATTATTAAAATAGGTTTGACACCATCAATAGCTAATTCAAATTCATACTATTTAGTAAAAAAAGTAGTTGATGGCGATACTCTTGATGTTGAGATTGATAATCAGATAAAAAGAGTCAGAGTAATTGGTATTAATACGCCTGAGGTGGTTGATCCAAGAAAAACAGTTGAGTGTTTTGGTAAAGAAGCTTCAAATAAGGCAAAAGAGATATTAGCGGGAAAAAAAGTAAAATTAGAAGCAGATCTGACTCAGGGTAATACAGATAAATACGGAAGATTACTGCGTTATGTCTTTTTGGAGGATGGCACTGATTTTGGTCTTTTAATGATTAAAGAAGGTTATGCTTATGAATATACTTACAATATTCCTTATAAATATCAACAAAAATACAAAGAGGCTCAAAAGGAGGCTCAAGAAAATAAAAAAGGGTTATGGGGTGATGGGGTTTGTTTTTGATTATTTATCTTTTCTTGCTGCTAAATTGTAATAATAAAAATATTTTTCAATTTGCTCTTCAGTTTGTTTATATATATTTTCACCAACTAAAAAATCCGTGATAATTTCTCTTAAACGAAGAAGTTCTTTGAGGCGATTCTTATTTTTTGGATCAGCCACAGTTATATCGATTAATTCAAGTGCCCGATAAAAAGCATTTAAAAATAGTTGTTTTTGATTTTTCTTTTTCCAGGCAATAGCTCGACCGACTTCAGCGCCGATGTTAGCCATTTGTTCAAAAATTGAGTATTTATTCCAGCGATTAATAACTTGGTCATGAAAGTACTTCATTTTTCAATTAGTTGATAGACAATTTTGATAATTTCTTCTTTGATTTTTTTATTTTCAACACTTCTTGAAAAATTGTTTTGTCTTGGACGAATATTGATAATTGAATCATATTCAATAAAATTTTCTTGGCCAAAAAATTCAGGATAAAGATTGATTCCCCAAAGATTTTCTTGGCTAGAGCCATTTTCAATTAAGTATTTTTCTTCATCAGCATGCATTTCACCGCCAACTACCATAATGTTTTTTTTAATATCGACAACAGCTTTTACTAATCCGCCAAACATTTTTTTTGACATTTTATCAAGCAGATCTAATTTTATTTTTTTATCAACAATTTTCATAAGAAAATTATAACAAAAGAAAAAGTATTGATTTGTTAAAATTATAAATTAATGAAAAATCAAAATAACTCAACAAGAATTTTTTTTATTGACAATCTTCGTGGCCTGGCAATTTTGGCAATGATGATGATTCATGCCACTGCTTATTTTTTAAATGATAAATTAGCTTATTTTGTCTGGGATAACTTAGAGTGGGCAGTACCAGTTTTTGTTTTTTGCTCTTTTTATCTTAGTTTTCAAAAACATATTTATTTAAAGGGTAATCAATGGTTGGGTTATTTTAAAAAAAGATTAAAAAGGTTGCTTTTTCCTTATTTTGTTTTTTTATTAGTCTATTTCTTTTTAATTTATTTTTTTGAGCCAAATAAATTTAATTTAGATTATTTTTTAGCAAATATTTTTTTGTTTGGAGGGGTTGATTTTAATTGGTTGGTTTTGCTTTTTATTTATTTTATGTTTTTAACACCGATATTTGTAAAAATTTTTCAAAACAAATTTTTTAAAATAATTTATTTTATTTTAGTAATTAGCGCTTCTTTATTTTTTATTTTTTTTAAGATTAATTATCGTCTAATTATTTGGCTGCCATGGTCTTTTTATTTATTTTTAATTGCGATGTTTATAAAAGAAGACAATAAAAAAATTATTTTAATGACTGTGTTATCTTTTTTTAGTTTTTTATTACTGGGATTTTTGGAAATAAAAATTGGCCATAATTTAAGCCAGTATAGTAATAAATATCCACCAACTTTATATCACCTGACATTTGGAAGTTTTTGGATAGGAATTTTGTATTTTATTTTTAAAAATCAAGAAAATAAATTTTTAAGATTTTTTAGCATTAACTCTTATTCTTTATATTTTATTCATTTTTTAGTTTTATTGTTAATTGTTTGGTTTAAAATCATTCCTAATAATTGGTTTTTGTTTTTCCTGGAGATTTTTTCCGGATCAGTGATTATTCAAAAGTTACTTAATCATTTAAATCTATCTTAGCTTTTTTTATTCTTAATTTTTTGCTAAAATTAATAGTTTAGCTATGTTTAAATTAAAATCATCTTTTTCTCCAACTGGTGATCAACCGCAGGCGATTAAAAAACTAGTTGATGGAATAAGAAAAAATCGCAAAAACCAAGTGCTTTTGGGAGTGACTGGAAGTGGGAAAACTTTTACTATGGCAAATGTCATTGCCCAAACTAATTTACCAACTCTAATCATCTCCCACAACAAGACATTAGCAGGTCAGCTTTATCAAGAGTTTCGGGATTTTTTTCCTGAAAACGCAGTTTCTTACTTTGTTTCATACTATGATTATTACCAACCTGAAGCCTATATCCCAACCACTGATACCTATATTGAAAAAGAAGCTCAAATTAATGAATTAATTGATAAATTAAGACTACAAACAACCACAAACATCTTAACCAGAAATGATGTCATTGTAGTTGCCTCAGTTTCTTGTATTTACAACATTGGCTCACCAATTGAGTATGGAAAATTTATTTTAGAGATTGCTGTTAATCAAGAAATTAATTTAAAAAATATTCTTGTAAGATTAGCTCAACTGCAGTATGAAAGAAGTGAGTTTGATTTTAAAAGAGGTACTTTTCGTTTAAGAGGAGAAAATTTAGATATTTATCCAGCTTATGAGGATACTGGATATCGAGTAATTATCGAAAATAATATCGTTAAAAAAATTGAGCAATTTGAGCCATTAACCGGAAAAATCCTTAAAGATAAAAAATGTGATTTGAAAAAAATCATTATTTATCCAGCCAAACATTTTTTAATGGATCCAATAATTTTTAAAAATGTTGAAAAACAGATTCGAGAAGATTTAAAAAAAGAATCAGAGGAGCTAAAAAAGCAAGGAAAAATTGCTGAAGCTGAGAGATTAATCCGGCGAGTTAACTATGATTTGGAGATGATTGCTGAGGTGGGTTATGTCAATGGCATTGAAAATTATTCGCGTTATTTTGATGGCAGGATGCCAGGCGAGCCACCATTTTCGCTGCTTAACTATTTTCAAGAAGCTTATGGAGATAATTGGTTGCTTTTTATTGATGAGTCGCATATAACTGTTCCTCAATTGCGAGGAATGTACAATGGTGATTATTCCAGAAAAAAAACTTTAGTGGAGTTTGGATTTAGATTAAAAGCAGCTTTTGATAATCGGCCTCTTAAATTTGAAGAGTTTTATTCAATTCCATCAAAAATTATCTATGTTTCGGCAACTCCTGATGATTTTGAAATTAATCTTTCAAAACCCGATGGTATTGCTGAGCAATTGATTAGGCCAACTGGAATTGTTGATCCAGAGATAATTGTTCGACCAGCAAAAAATGAGGTTGAGGATTTAATTGGCGAGATTGAAAAAAGAGTCAAAAATAATGAAAAAATTTTAGTCACTACCTTAACCAAAAAAATGGCTGAAGATTTAACAAATTTTTTAAAGGATAAAAAAATTCGAGCTAATTATTTACACAGTGACATTGAGACTTTGGAGCGATCAGATATCTTGGATAATCTAAGAAAAGGCAATTATGATGTATTAATTGGAGTTAATTTGTTAAGAGAAGGATTAGATTTACCTGAGGTGACATTGGTGGCGATTTTGGATGCTGATAAAGAAGGTTTTTTGCGATCAAAGACTTCTTTAATTCAGACAATGGGTAGAGCAGCCAGAAACATCAACAGTCAAGTGATTCTTTATGCTGATGAGTTAACAAAGTCAATGCAAGAGGCAATTGAGGAGGTAAAAAGGCGAAGAAATTATCAGTTAGAATATAATAAAAAACACAATATTACTCCAAAAACTGTATATAAGCCAATTAGAGAAAAAATTATTGAAAAAGAGGAAAAATTTTTAGTTTTTGATCGTGATTTTAATTATTTTGAAATTGAAAAAATTAAATCAGAAAGTTTGACTCCTTATGATAAGAAAAAAATTATTAAAAAATTAAAAGCTGAGATGAAGTATCAGGCGGAAAATTTGAATTTTGAGTTGGCAATTAGAATAA
>JBNASR010000046.1:0-5734 GCA_049717425.1 Microgenomates group bacterium
TTTTAATAAATAAGTTATTTTTACTCCGGTTTTAAAAGCTTTAATCAATTTCGCTGGCTTAATTTTATAAGCATCAGTCATTGCCAAAATCTCAATTGGTGTTTGTTTTTCTCTTTCTGCGAGTTGTTTTATTGTTAATAATCTGCCGGTTTTTGCCTCAATTAATAAACTATCACCAGTTAAACAACCACTTTCTCGCAAATCTGACAACTGCGGTTTTTTGCTACCTCGCTGCTCAACTGCTCGTGATAATTGAGAAATTGCTAAAACTGGTACTTTTAGCTCACGAGCTAAATTTTTTAAACCTTGAGAAACTGCCGAGACTTCATTAACTCTTGACTCATAGTATCGACCAGCATTGGCAAGCTGTAAATAATCAACAATTATCAATCTAATATCCTTCTCTACTTTTAACTTTCTTGCTTTTGTCCTCATCTCCAAAATCGAGGCTCCCGGAGTATCATCGATAAAAATTGGCGCCTCAGAAAGCTGTCCCATCGCCTCAGTCAATCTTTTATAATCATCCTCAGAAAGCCTACCAGTTTTTAAGCGCCAAGCATCAATATCAGCTGCCCCAACCAACAACCTATCCACCAACTCTTCTTTGCTCATCTCAAGCGAAAAAAATCCAACCGGAATTTTGTCACGAGTGGCAGCATTTAAGGCAATATTTAAAGCAAAAGTTGTTTTACCTACTCCTGGTCTGGCTGCCAAAATGATTAGATTTGAATCTTGCATTCCAGCTAATTTATTATCCAAATCTTTAAAACCTGTTGCCACACCACGAAGATGTGTTCCTTTTTTCATAAACTCCTCAAGTCTTTCAAAACTCTCAGCTAAAATATCTTTTAACTCAACAAAATCACGATGAAGATGCTGCTGGGATAAAGCAAAAATTTCTTCTTCAGCCTCATCCAAAAGTTTTTTGACATCACCTTTATCATCAAAAGATTTTTCTACCATTCTTGATGACAGATCAATCAATCGGCGCCTGACAAAGTGATTGCGGACAATCATTGCATAGTTTTCGATGTTGGCTGAAGTAGGAACGGTATTGATAAGATCAGCCAAATATGTTTTGCCACCAATTTTTTTTAAAGAATTATTTTTCTTTAACTCATCCTGAAGAGTGACCACATCAACTGGCTGCTGCTTTTCAAAAAGAGATAGCATCGCTTTAAAAATTTCTTGATGCTCTGGAGTATAAAAATACTCTGGTTTTAAAAACTCTGCCACTAAATTTATAGCTGCTGAATCAATTAAAATTGCGCCCAATACCGATCGCTCAGCCTCAAGATCATGCGGAGGGACTTTTAAAGCTTCTGAAGCCATAAAAAATTAACACACCTAACTTCTAAATTCTTTACCCAATTTCCATCACAACAATCTTCATCTCCTCATCTTGCTCTTCTTTTTTGTAAACTAACTTTGGCAAAAACTCTGGTTTTTCAATACCAAATTTTTTAGTAAATTCCTCAACTGGAGCCAATTTTCCAAAAACCTCTTGGTTTAATTTTAGGTGATTATAATGCATTGGGATAACAATATGTGGTTCAATTTTTTTGACTAATTCCTCAGCTTGAGAGGGATCAATTGTGTAAAATCCGCCAACTGGCACAAGCAAAATATCAACCTCACCAATATTTTCCAAAAAACTCTCCTCAGGCACCATTCCTAAATCGCCACAATGAAGGATGCTAACACCTTCGGCCTCAATCTTGTACAAATTATTTTCACCCCTTGTTTGCCCTTTTTTGTCATCATGATAACTTCTAAATCCAAAAACTCGCACTCCTTTTTTCTCAAACTCACCTGGCATGTCAATAATTAAAGGCGCTTGACCATCAACGCCAGCCACTTGAGACACTTGATTATGATCATTGTGCTGATGAGAAACTGTGATAATATCAGCCTCAACTTTTGGATATTTTAAGCCCACCATTTTTGAGTCAAAAGGATCAGTGATGATCTTGGCAGTTTTTGTCTTGATTAAAAAAGAAGAATGACCTAAATATTTGATTTCCATAGCTTTTTAATCTTAACAAAAAAAATAGTAATTGTAAATATGAACTCTGAAAAATCTTAAGTTTAAATTAAGTTATATTATAGGGTTAAATATCAAATTTAAAATAAAATTTATTTAATCTTAAAATACCTCTTGACAAACAAAAAAATATCCCCTACTATAAAATTATAGGATTAATTTTAAAGGTACCGATTAAAAGTTTAAAAAAGGAAAATGAAAAAAACCCAAAAAAAATCCTTGATAAAGACCAATCTTTATCAAGGAAAAGGCTGTGGATAGTTAAGCTTCAAAAATCTTTATACCTTAAGCGCAGCGGGGTCGGCGACGGATGGTCAAAGGCTCCGCGCGCTTTTTTTAAGAATTTTTCAATTATATCAAATAAATTTAAAATTTGTTTACAATTTAAATATATGATCAAACCTTTAGAGGAAAAACAAAAAGATAAATTTTTATTTCTTAAAATTTATTTTTTAATTTTTTTGTTTGCCGGATCAATATTGGCAGATAACTACTTCAATCAAAGAAAAAAACAAGGAGAAGTTTTAAGTGCAAAAGTTCAAAAAAAAGAGTCAATCAATATCAATCAAATTGTTGATAAAACCAAATCAAATCTTAATGATTTGCAAAAAAATACTCAAGATTTAATTGGCCAGGTTTTAGGCGCCACTGAGGAAAAAGTCAACCAAATTGCCAGTCAATCTTCAAAAATAGTTTCTGATTTTGTGTTTGATAATACTTTAGGCAACCTTCTCAAACAAATTGATAAACTACCACATAATGAAAAAGAAAAAATAAAAGAGTATTTGTGTAAATAAAAAAGTATTAAATGTTAGAAGTTAGATGTTAGATGTAAATGATTTATGTTGTATAATATTTTAAATTCTGGTGATCGTAGCTCAACCTGGTAGAGCATCTGCCTGTGGAGCAGATTGTTGCGGGTTCAAATCCCGTCGATCACCCCAGCCTGGATAGTTTAGTGGTAAAACAAACCCTTGGTAAGGGTTAGAGTGCGGGTTCGATTCCCGCTCCAGGCTCATTTTAAAATTCTATTATGAAAAAACAAAATCTAAAAATCATTTTTTATGGAGCGCCTTGGTGCCCAGACTGCCGGATGTCAAAGCAATTTCTTGATCAAAATCAAATTGAATATGAATATATCAACATAGAAGAAAATCCAGAGATGACAAAAGTCGTTGAAAAAATCAATAACGGCTTAAGATCAATTCCAACAATTATTTTTCCAAATGAAGAAATTCTTGTTGAGCCTGATAATAATGAACTTGAAGAAGCCTTAATACGAAACGGCTATAAACTCAGCTGATTCTTTTCTTCCTTAAAATAGGATAAAAATACATTTGAGTCTATTAATTATTTTTTACCTCAACTTTTTGATAATAACTTTTTTGTGATTGAAAAAATAAAAATCCACCAACTAAAACTACAAGTAATAAACCAAAAATTAATTCTTTTTTCATTTTTTATTAGAAAAACTTTTAATAACAATATGATAACTGACAATTGAGGCTGCAACAATTACATTTAGACTTTTATTTATTCCATACATAGGGATCTCAACGATTTTATCAGCCAATTTTAATGTCTCTTCTTTAACCCCATAACTTTCATTACCAAAAATTAAAGCTAAGGGAAAATTATATTCAGCTTGATAATAAGGAATAGAATTTTGATGCTGCTCAACGGCGATAACCTGTAAACTATTATCTTTTTGATTTTTGATTTTTGATTTTAAATTAAAAATAGCGTCTTTTGTCGTCTGACAATACTCCCAAGGAACAATTTTGTAGGTCCCAATCGAGGCTTTTTTTATCCTTGAATTTGGTGGTGTTTCAGTTTCGCCAACCAAATACATCTTTTCAACTGCCAAAGCATCAGCCAAGCGAAAAAGACCGCCAATATTGTAAGTATCATAAATATCTTCCAGAATAAAATAAATCGGGTTTCTTTTTACCTTCCTAATCACTCCCCTTGCCCTTTCCTCCTCTAATCGACGCAGCTGCTCAGCATTTAATTTCATAGATTAATTATACAACAGTGATACGAATAGCAATGATACGAATCTACGAATGAATACGAATGATGCGAATATGCGAATATATTTTTGAATATTTGATATTTGATATTGGATGTTGGATATTAAAATAAATAAGTTTTTAGTTCGCAGTTTTTATTTTTTAATGAATTTTTAGTTTCAGTTCGTATTTTTTAAACATTTAAAAACTACTTGGAAAAACTTCAAACTGCGAACTTCTTCTCCCTTAATTACCTAATTACTTAATTTCTTAATTACTTTCATTTATTTCTTTATTTCTTTATTTTTTTATTTTTTTATTTGATTATTTAATTATTTCTTTATTTCATTATTCATTGTCATTATTCTTTATTCATTATTCATTATTATTTAAAAATATTAGATGTCCTATAGTTGAATTTTTAAAAGTCTTATAGTATAATACATCAATATGAAAAAATATTTAATCACTTTTACGGTTTTATTTTTTTTAATGTTATCTGTTTTAGGGGCTACTTCAAATGTAAGCGCCCAATACGGCCAATATGGCGGTGAAACTCCTTCATATTCTATATTAGTTGACAAAATGGTTGGCAAACCTGGCACATCAGATGATGCTACCAAATATACTTATGTTGACAATCTTTCTGTCTCTGATCCAAGATTTGCCCCTGGTCAATTGGTATTTTTCAAAATAAAAATCAAAAACACTTCAACTAAAAAATTAGTTGGTATGGAGGTGCGCGATACTATACCTTCTTATCTTGAACCAATTGAGGGACCTGGAAGCTATAATGCCTCAACCCACGAGATTGTCTGGAATGCGGGTGATTTTGATATTGATCAAGAAAAAACTTTTTATCTAAAAATGAAAGTGGCTTCCCAGGCATCTTTGCCCGCTGATAAAGGACTGATGTGTGTTGTCAATTTTGTCAAAGCCACCTCAGCCAATGCTTATGATGATGACACCTCCCAACTTTGTATTGAAAAACAAGTCCAAGGAGTCTCAAAAGTCCCCTCAGCTGGACCAGAATTAGGAATGTTAGTATTAGCAGGAAACTTGCTAACAGCTGGGGTTGGGATATATTTGAGGAAAAAAAATTAAATACAAATTTTTAATATTAAATTTTTAATTTTTAATCAATTTTTAATAAGTTAATAACCAAATAATTAAAGTTTGGAAAGAATTTTAGAAAAGATTAAAACTAACTCATGAACTTCTTGCCAAATATTTTTTATTTCATCTTTTTTATCACTATCTACTATCGCCAACATCCTTAACCAATGCAAAGTTTCTTTAGCTTCTTTTTTACAAATACTTATTTTATTTCGAAAATCTTTTTTTGAATTACTTCCATTTGCTTCCATGTAATTAGCTCCAATTGAGGTACCACTTCTTATTAATTGTTTTATTATTGGCTCGTTTAAAATATTAACTTTTAAAGAAAGACAAAATTGAAGAATTCTCTCGCCTATTTTTGCTGTTCTTTCTTCAAGGTCAAATTGATGAACCATAGTTTTATTATAAAGAATTATTATTTTTTAAAATATTGAAAATTAATTATTGAATAAAAATTAATTATTAATTTATTAAAAATTTTTCATATAGTATTTATAATTAGGATTTTGTTTATCCTTTGTGGATATAAATTTTTAGATTATTATATCAAAGACTATAG
>JBNASR010000047.1:0-5637 GCA_049717425.1 Microgenomates group bacterium
AAAAATATTCCTTTAACATCGTTTTTAATGTAGTCTTTCCTCTATTTGTTTTTAAATACATCTCTCTTCGTTCTGCATCTTTTTTATTTTTATAAGCTTCATAATGAATCAGTTTTAATTGGTAATAATGCTTTGTTGATAATACTAAACCAGAGTTATGCTCTTTAAATCGGTATTTAAAATTATCTGTATAGCCGATGTAAATATAATCAAAATTTAAACTACGAAGAACATAGACATAAAAAAACATCATAAATAAATTTTATATATATTTATAAATAAAGGTACAATAATAACGGGTAAAAGACTGCGCCCGTCTGCGTCTCTCTTTACAGATTACAAAAGCTTTTTTGTTATTCTACATTGGTTTTTGGTGCGGAGTCAGGCGCCGAATGGTACCTGGTCCAAGGGGGAGGATTCGAACCTCCGCAGGGCAAAGCCCGACAGTTTTACAGACTGTTGCGATTGACCACTCCGCCACCCTTGGTATAGCAAATAAATATTATAGCACGAAAAAAATACAAAATAAAAGTAGAGACGTCCCGTTGGGACGTCTCTACTACAAATTTTATTATTTGTTTATTTTATTATTTCTTTATTTATTCATTTTAATACCCCATTCCACTCATATCAGGCATTCCACCAGCTGGAGCTGAAGAAGTTTTTGGTTCTGGTTTATCAGCTACTAAAGCTTCGGTGGTTAATATCATCGTTGCCACTGAAACTGCATTTTGAACAGCGGTTCGAACCACTTTTAAAGGATCAATGATTCCTGCTTTAACCATATCAATTGGCTTGGCCTCCTCAACTGACTCAAGAGTAACAACATCAAAACCCATTCCCTCAGCTGCCACTTCTCTAGCTTTAGCTAAAAGCTGACCTGGGTCAACACCAGCATTACTCATCAATTTAATAAATGGTGCCTCTAGAGCTTTCTTTACTAAATCAAAGGCAATTTTTTCATCAGTTGAAAGCTTACCCATTTTTTCAGGATTCATTTTTTGACTGATATTAAGCAAAGCAACGGCGCCTCCTGGCACAATTCCTTCCTCAAGAGCCGCTTTTGTAGCTGCTACTGCATCAATAACTCTTTCTTTTTTATCTTTTAACTCCACCTCAGTGGCGGCACCAACATTAATCACTGCTACACCTCCAGATAATTTCGCTAATCTCTCTTGTAATTTTTCTTTATCAAAATCACTGGTGGTTTCACTGATTTCTCTTTTAATTTGAGCAATTCTTGCCTCAATCTCACTCCTTTTCCCTTTTCCACCTATAATTGAGGTATTTTCTTTATCAGATTTGACTTTATCAGCTCGACCACAATCCTCAATCTCAACATTTTCTAATTTTTTTCCTAAATCCTCAGAGATGACTGTCCCACCAGTTAAAATGGCAATGTCTTGAAGCATCTCTTTTCTTCTGTCACCAAATCCTGGAGCTTTGACAACTAAAGCGTTGAAAGTACCACGTAGCTTGTTAACAACTAATGTTGCCAAAGCCTCACCCTCAACCTCATCAGCGATAATCACTAAATTTTTGGAAACTTTGACAAATTTTTCCAAAAATGGCAGTAACTCTGAAATAGCTGAGATTTTTTTGTCAGTAATCAAAATATATGGATCTTCAACCTCAGCAATCATCTTATCAGTATCAGTGGCAAAATAAGGTGAAGCAAAGCCCCGATCAAACTGCATTCCTTCTTTGTGATCAACAGTTGTTTCAAGTCCTTTTCCTTCCTCAACTGTGACCACACCATCTTTTCCACCAACTTTTTTTAAAGCATCAGCAATCAGTTTTCCTAAATTTGGATCACCAGCTGAGATCGTTGCCACAGATGATGCCTCCTCAAGAGTAATCTTTTTACTGACTTTTTTTAACTCTTCAACTACGTATTTTGAAGCCTTTTCTAGTCCTCGTTGTAACATCATCGGATTAACACCAGCAGTAATCATCTTGATTCCTTCTTGAACCAATGATTGAGCCAAAACAGTGGCAGTGGTTGTCCCATCTCCAGCCACATCAGCAGTCTTTGAAGCTGCTTCTTTTACCAATTGAGCACCCATATTCTCAAACACATCCTCAAGCTCAATCTCTTTAGCTACTGACACACCATCATGGACAACATTTGGTGCACCCCATTTTTTATCAAGAGCCACATTTCGACCCTTTGGGCCAAGAGTTGTTGAGACAGCATCAGCTAATTTATTAACTCCATCCAAAAGTTTTTTTCGGGCTTCTGCCCCATATTTAATTAGTTTTGCCATAGTTTAAAATCAAAAAAACTTTTAATAGATAATTACGAAACAATTGCCATAATATCTTTTTGTTCAATCAAAAGCCACTCTTCCATACCCACCTTGACTTCATTACCACCCCATTTTTTGTACAAGACTTTATCGCCAACCTTAACCACCATTTTAGAAGATTTTTTTCCTTCTTCTTTACAACAACAACCTTCTCCACAACCTTGATCACCAGGTCCAACTGCCATTACCTCACCAACTTGAGGTTTTTCTTTGGCAGTATCAGGAAGAACAATGCCTGAGGGAGTTTTTGTCTCTGCCTCAATTGGTCGAACTAATACATAATCAAAAAGAGGTTTGATATTAATATTCTGCTTTGCCATAGTTTTTAAAAATATTAAACTTGTAATTAAACTGATAATTTTTTATGATGAAAATATAACTAAATTTTTTATCTTTGTCAAGAGGAATTTATCAAATAAGGAGTTTGTCTGCTAATCATATGGATGATCAAAAAACATTGTCAGAAATAGAAAAATTAAAGATTGCTTTGCAATCAGCTGATCTACCTGCTAATTTGCAAGAAAAAGCAGCAGAGCAGATTGAGCGGATTTCTTTAGCGCTAAAGTATAGCGGTAATCTTTCTCAACTGGATATTACCAGCAAATATATTGACTGGATCACTCATTTACCTTGGAATAAAAAAACTGAGGATATCTTAGATATTAAATTAGCTAAACAAGTTTTAGATAAAAATCATTTTGGACTGGAAAAAATTAAGCAAAGAATTCTAGAGTATTTATCGGTTTTAATTCTACAAAAGCAAAAAAGTCAAAACGATAAGTATCATGCACCAATCCTTTTTTTTGTTGGTTTGGCAGGCACTGGAAAAACTACTTTGGCTAAATCAGTCGCTGAAGCTTTAGGAAAAAAATTTGTCCGGATTCCTTTTGGTGGCTTATCATCAGCCCTTGATCTTCGTGGCCAGGCGAAAACCTCAACTGAAGCTGAACCAGGAATGATCATTAAAGCTCTTCGCCAAGCTGAAGCTAAAAATCCAGTAATTTTGCTTGATGAACTTGACCGAATTACTCCTGAGGCAAGAGCGGCAATTATGGGAGTTTTAATTGAACTTTTAGATCCAGGCCAAAACAGTAATTTTACTGATTATTTTATTGACTATCCTTTTGATTTATCACAAGTGCTTTTTATCGCTACAGCTAATAACACTAATGCTATTTCAACTGCGGTAATGGACAGATTGGAAGTAATTATGATGCCCTCATATACTGATGAAGAAAAAATTAATATTGCCAAAAACTATGTTTTTC
The DNA here is from genome assembly GCA_049717425.1 of Microgenomates group bacterium. GTDB lineage: Bacteria > Patescibacteriota > Microgenomatia > UBA1406 > GWC2-37-13 > GWC2-37-13. The sequence continues at coordinate 3,578 of JBNASR010000047.1, forward strand.
CTCGTTATGTTAAAGAAGTTGGTTTAACTTTGGAAAACATAAAAATTGATGAAGCACTTTGGCCAAAATTAACTCGGCCTTTGGGATTTGACGCCGGAATAAGAAGTTTAGAGCGAACCATTGAGGGAATTGTCCGCAAAGTTGCCTTTAAAATTGTCTCCGGCCAAGGAAAAAGCTTTTTTATTAATGAAAGCAATGTAAAAGAATATTTAAGTTAAGCGGAGATGAGAGGATTCGAACCTCTGTTCCGACAAAGTCGGAAACCGGTTTTCGAGACCGGCCCGTTCAACCACTCCGGCACATCTCCAACTACATCTATATTTTATCAAAATAACAACTTAAACATTAAAATAAATTGTTAAAAACTACCAATTAAGGTAAAATATTATTGAAAAAAGGCGCGTTGGCGAAGTGGTAACGCAGCTGTCTGCAAAACAGCTATGCGCCAGTTCGATTCTGGCACGCGCCTCATCTGGAGAGGTGGCAGAGTGGTTGAATGCACAGGTCTTGAAAACCTGCATCGCCGCAAGGCGATCGCGAGTTCGAATCTCGCCCTCTCCGCAAAAATATGATCGTTCAACAAGTTGTAATTGCTGTTATTCGAAAAAATAATAAATATCTTTTAACAAAAAGAACAGAGATTAATCCTGAAGATAGTCAATTTGCTCCTTATGTCTGGAATTTTCCTGGTGGTGGAGTTAAAAAAAACGAATCTTATCAACAGGCATTAACTAGAGAAATCAAAGAAGAGTTAAACGTCTCTCTTGATAAAATTGTTAGAATTCCAAAAATTTTCAGTGATACTCGTGGTCAATGGCAAGGAATTTTTAATGTTTTTTTATGCAGTTTAAAAGATGAAAAACAAGAAATTATCTTAAATGAAGAAGCCAGCGAATATAATTGGTTTACAACTAATGAAATTAAGAATTTAAAAACGCTTCCTTTTACTTTTGAGATAGCACAAGAAGCTGATAAAATTAATCTATGAAAATTATCAATCAAATCTCAGCTGGTGGTATTGTTTATAAAAAATCAGAAGATGTTTTATGGCTCATCTGTCAACATTCTCAACACAAAGGCTGGGTTTTTCCCAAAGGATTAGTTGGCGATCACACTCCAGGTGAATCAATGGAGTTAGCTGCTCTTCGGGAAGTTGAGGAAGAAGGTGGTATTAAAGCAAAAATTGTTGATGATCAACCAGTTAAAACTTTTTATCAGTATTATTGGCAGGGGGACTTAATTAAAAAAACAGTTTATTATTTTTTGATGGAATATCTTTCAGGTGATCCAAAAAATCATGATTGGGAGGTAAGTGAAGCAAAATTTTTAACCACTAATGAAGTAAAAAAAATTCTTACCTATCCCTCAGACAAACAAGCCTTTGAGGAAATTTTGAAAAAATATGAAAAAATCAATTCTTGAAATTTTTAAATACAATATCATTTTAGCTTTTTTAATTTTTCTTTCTTCAAATGCCCTTTTGATAAAAAATGTCAATCAATACAATCTAAGCAATTACACCATCTCAAGTCTTTCAAAATTTTTAAAACCTCAAGAGCTTAGTTTTTTTAATACAATGTTTTTTATCAAAGCTTTTCTTGACTTAGGTTTTATATATTATTTAGTGAAATTTTTAAAACTAAAAATCTGGGATCCATCAATTATTTTTTTAACTTTAGCGATTTTATCATTTGGTCTTCTTGGTTTTTTTCCAAATGTTTATTACCCAAACAAACACATGGCAATTGTTTTAATGATGTTTTTTAGTTGGTTTTTAGCTCAGTATTATCTATCAAAAAAGACAAACGATGAGAAATTTATTTATCTAACAAAAAACTTTATTATTATTGAAGTAGTTTCAGGGATTTTATTTACTGTTGGCGGAAACTTTAATGGGATTTTAGAAATCTTCTATATGTTTTTAATTAGTCTTTGGCTGCTGATTTTTGTGCGAGATTATTTAAGATAAATCTTCAAAAAAAAATTTGAGCGGGTGAAGGGAATTGAACCCTCTGTCTTCTCCTTGGCAAGGAGACGTTTTGCCGGTAAACTACACCCGC
>JBNASR010000048.1:0-245 GCA_049717425.1 Microgenomates group bacterium
GTTATAAGTAGTATTTTTTTAGTTTTTATAATTTTAATTTATCTTTTAATTTATCGTCCGATAAAGGAAATTTATGCTCGAGCAAATAATTTATTACTAAAAGCAAAAGAGATAAAAGCAGTCTTTTCACAAAATGATATTGATCTTTTAGATAAAAGCCTAAATGAGTTTGATAAAGAATATTTATCATTTAAAAATTCTGCTAAAAAAATTTACTGGTTATCTTTTATTCCTTATATAAGTGA
>JBNASR010000048.1:255-5547 GCA_049717425.1 Microgenomates group bacterium
GTTGAGGCGGGTGATTTGATGATTGAAACCAGTAAAGAGGCGATTTCTGCCATCAAACCATATGCTGATTTAATTGGTTTTAAAAAAGGAGCAGCGTCTTTTGTTGAAAAATCAGCGGAAGAGAGATTGCAGACAGCGGTTTTGACTTTAGATAAAATTTTGTCAAAAATTGATCCCATATCGGAAAAAATTGCTTTAGCTGAAGAAAAAATCAACAAAATAAAAACCAACCGCTATCCAAAAAAAATTGGCAATTTAATAATAAGAGAAAAGATTGAGAACATTAAAGAGCAATTTTACGGTTTTTCTTCTTTATTTGTTGATGCCAAACCATTATTAAAAAAATTACCCGAGATTTTTGGGAAAGATAAGGAAAAGACATATTTAGTATTATTTCAGAATGATAAAGAATTAAGGGCAACCGGTGGTTTTTTGACAGTGTATGCTATTTTTAAGGTAAAAGACGGAAAAATTAGAATTGAGAGATCTGAAGATATATATAGCTTGGATGAAAGTATTGCCAACCATCCACCAGCACCACGGGAGATTTTAACCTATCATAAAGGAGTAACTAAATTTTTTATTCGCGATAGTAATCTTTCGCCTGATTTTCCAACTTCAGTAAAACTTTTTAATCAACTTTATGAAAAAAGCAGTCGAGCAATTGAATATGATGGAATTGTTGCTATTGACACTAAGGTTTTAGTAGATATGCTGGAGATTTTTGGTGATACGGAAGTTGATGGTGTTTTATTTTCGGCAAAAACTGATAAACGTTGCGACTGTCCTCAGGTAATTTATAAACTATTTGATTTAATTGATCGGCCAACACCTTATTTAAGAGAAAATAGAAAAGGAATTTTAGGTGATCTGATGTATGCTTTATTCTATAAAGCCTTAGGTTTTTCTCCCTCAAAGTATTGGGGAACTTTGGCTCAACAGATGTTTATTAATTTAAAAGAAAAAAATATTCTTTTGTATTTTAACGATGATTCTTTACAGCAAGCAGTTGAAAAACTAAACTTTGCGGGAAAAATTAATTCAAATAATGGGGATTATTTGCATATAAATAACGTCAACTTTGCCGGAGCGAAATCAAATATGTTTGTCAGTGAGATAATAACCTCGAAAACTAACTTTACCAATGACGGTGTTAAAAGAGAATTGACCGTTGAGTATCGAAATCCATATCCTCACTCCGATTGTAATTTAGAACGGGGAGGGTTATGTTTAAATGCCACCTTAAGAAATTGGGTAAGGATATATGTTCCCAAAGGTTCAAAATTAATTAGTTTTATTGGTTCATTAAAAAAAGCCCAAACTTATGATGATTTGGGGAAGACTGTTTTTGAAGGTTACTTGGAGGTGCCAACTCAAGGAAAAGCGCAGATAAAAGTTAGCTATCAGTTACCAGAAAAATTTCAACGATCAAATTACCGTCTTTTAATTCAGAAGCAGCCGGGTGAAGGCAAACAAAAAATGCAGATTTTTATTGATGAAAAAAAATATTTCAATGATTTTTTTAAGGAAGATAAAGAAATAAAAATGAAATAATTTGGTTATGAAGTTAATAAAAACGCAGGTATTGGTTTTAAAAAAGAGGAATCTTCCAGAAAAAAATATCCTTTTAACCTTATTCTCCAAAGACCAGGGTAAAATAAACATGTTTGGTTTTGGGATTAAAAAGATAACCAGTAAACGCTTATCATCTTTGCAAACCGGTAATTTAATCGAGGCAGTAGTAGAAAAGAAAAACGACAATTTTTCCTTAAAAGAAAGTAAACTTATTTCCGCTTTCTCTGGTATAAAAAAAGATTTTAAAAAAACAAAGTATTTATATTTAGTTCTTTTTATTTTGGATCGACTTCTACCGGAGAATCAGCCTGAGGAAAAAGTTTTTCGTTCAACCTTAAATTTTTTAATAAATATGTCCAAAAATAAAATAAGCGACCAGGAATTAATTTATTTCATAAATACGATTCTAAATCAACTGGGTTATTTAAATTCTTTTTTAAAAGGACCAAATCTTTTTAATTTTATCGAAGAGCTTATTAAAGAGAAAATTCCTTCATTGATTAAGGTATAATATAGCTAGATATGGAAAAAAGAAAATTTTTCATCCATTTTTTTTATGCCCTAGTTCCCATAACCAGTTGGTTAATAATTACTATGCCAATATGGCTTTCGCCTTTTCACCCAGCAGTAGTGGCCTATTTTATTTTAGCCTTTGATCTTTATTTTTTCTATAAATCATTACTGACTGTTTATCGGGCCTCATCAGCTTACAAAAAGATTCAGGCAAACGTCAGAATAAAGTATTTTCAAAAATTAAAGAAAATTAATTCAGCTAATAAATTAAAACATTTTGTATTGATTCCTAACTATAAAGAACCAATAGAGAAGATAAAGGAAACAATTGAGGCAGTAGTGAAAAATGATTATCCGCATAAATCAAATATCTATTTGGTTTTGGCCTTAGAAAAAAGAGAAGAGGAAGCCCAGAAGAAAGGTGAGATTTTAAAAAAGTTTTTTAAGGATAAATTCGCTGATATTATTATTTCATTTCATCAATTACAACCAAACGAAGAACCGGGAAAAGCGAGTAATCAGACTTTTGCCTGTTGGGTGATCGATAATTATCTTGGTAAAAATAAAATTAACCCAAAAGATGTTTTAATTACGGTATGTGATGCTGATAGTCGCCTACCGGCAAACTATTTATCATATTTAACTTATACATTTTTGAAAGATAAAGGCCGATTTTATCATTTTTATGCCGGACCAGTTTTGTTGTATGGAAATTTTTGGCGCTTACCTTTTTTTGTGAGGATTCAGTCTATCTTATCTTCTATTTTAAGAGTAGCCTTTTTGGAATATAAAGAAAATTTTATCCAAATATCTACCTACTCAACCAATTTTTGGTTGTTAAAAAAAATAAATTTTTGGGATACCGATATAATTCCTGAAGACTGGCATATATATTTACAGGCTTTTTTTAAATACGGGGAAAGAGTAAGAACTTTGCCTTTATATGTCATTATAAACGGGGATGCAGTTTATTCAGGTAATATCTTAAGAACTTCAGTTAACCGTTACCAACAAGAAAGGCGCTGGGCTTGGGGGGTCTCTGACGTTGGCTATTCAATTTACAGATTTTTTAATACCCCCCATCTTAATCCTTTTTTAAAAATTAAGAAAATTTTATTTATTGCCGAAAATCATCTTCTATGGCCAACATCTTTTTTTATTTTAACCTTAGCCGCTCTTATACCACCTTTGATTAATCCTGTTTTTAAAAGAACCGTGCTTGGTTTTTTACTGCCAAAAATTTCCTCATTTATTTTAACCATTGCCACTTTATGTTTAATTTTTTATATTTATTTAGATATTAAGTTAAGAAAAAAAATTGATAATAAGAATTATAATTTACAAGTACCATTGTTGATAATTCAGTGGTATTTTTTGCCAGCGATTTCTTTTATATTTTCATCACTACCGGCGCTTGAGGCTCATACAAGATTAATTTTAGGTAAAAAAATTAAATATCAGGTTACAGAGAAGGTTTAAATTAATGATAGTTTTTAAGAAAAATCTATTTTAGAATTTTATTAAAAGGAAATATGCTTGATTTTTTGTTTACAAAGACACCACTGACCTTTATGATTCAGTCATTCTGGCGTGATGAAGCTTTTACGGCTTTACTAGCAAAAAAAGATATTTGGAAAATTATTTATCTAACAGCAAAGGATTTTAGTCCACCTTTATATTATATTTTAATTCATTTTTGGATGAACATATTTGGCTCTTCAGAAATTTCACTGCGATCGTTTTCTTTAATTTGTTTTTGGGCGACTATATATATCATTTATTTATTTATAACAGAAATTTTAAAAATAAAAAAAAATTTAATTATTCTCTTATGTCTGATTTTAGTAGTCACTAATCCCCTATTAATCTATTATGCTTTTGAAGCAAGAATGTATACTTTATTGGCGTTTTTATCTAGTCTATCGATATACAGTTTACTTAGAGATAAAAGAAAGCTTTTTTTTATTTCTAATTTATTAAATTTTTATACCCATTACTTTTCTTTTTTTGTTTTTCTTTTGGAGGCAATTTATGTTTTTTATATAAATAAAGATAAAAAAAGGACTTTTATTAAAAACAATTATTTTTTTAAACCATTGTTTTTTTATATGCCATGGATAATATTTCTTTTTTTAAATCATTCTTTGTCAACAAATTTTTGGATTAAAAAACCAGAGTTTAAAACAATTACCCAAGTTCCTTTTTATCTATATACTGGATACGAGCGGGAATTTAACTTCTATGATAAAAACATTAAATATTTTAATTGGTTTTTTTTACTTATTCTTTTAATAACAATTCTTTATTGGAAAAAAATTAAAAAAGTAAAATATTTCAATTTTTTTTTCCTCTGGGGAATATTTTTGCCATTGGTAATTTTTGTTTTTTCTTATTTTATTAAACCCTTATTTTTGCCTAGGTATCTAATTGCTTTCAATATTGGTTTATTACTTTTTTTAACTATAATTTTTTCTAATCTTCCTAAAAAAATATCTTTGCTATTAATGATTTTATTAATCTATTTAAATTTTAATTATAATGCTGTACAAATTAAAGAAAGAAAAAAAAATGATTTAAGAAAAACAATATTGGAAATAAAAACAATCGCTAGTAAAGATGATTTAGTTTATGTTACTGATGAATTAGACTTTCATGTAGTTCAATATTATTTTGATGAGAACCGAGTTTATATTTATAATAGAGAATATAAAGAGATCCCTAAATATGTGGGAAAAATTTTAATCCCAGAAACTAAAATCAAGGATATATTACCTAGTTTTCCCAAAAAAGCCTTTATTTTATATTCAAGTGGAAAATATGAGATTCAGTCACAATTATAAAAATAAATAATTATGAGATTATTATTAATGGCTAACTTATTGTCAATCTTTATTTTTTTACTGCGTTTTAATAGGTTGCCGCCACAAATTCCTTTATTATATAGTCGCCAAGAGGGCGAAGAGCAATTGGTTGATTGGTGGTTGATTTTTTTGATTCCATTAATTATGGTCTTTTTCTTTTTTTTAAATGAGTACCTTAAAAAAAAGTTTTTTAATAATGACAGTTTCATCACCAGATTAATCACCGACATAAATATTATTATGATTATTTTATTAACTGGCATATTTATTAAAATTATTTTTTTAATTACATGAACATTCTTTTACCACTTTTTATTTCGGTTTTAACTTCCTTTTTTTTGAC
>JBNASR010000049.1:0-3569 GCA_049717425.1 Microgenomates group bacterium
CAACCAATGATCAATTAAAGAAAAGTGAAAAGAATTAATTTTATATTTTTAACTTTTGATGAAATTTCTATTGTTTTAAAAATGTATTTTAATGGATAAATCCAGTTTATTAAATAAAAGAATTATCGACTTTAATAATAAATCAAAATATTCATCTGGGAAATATGTCCTGTACTGGGTACAGAGTGGTCTTCGAATTAACTTTAATTTTTCTTTAAATTTCGCAATAAATCAAGCAAATAGACTCAATCAGCCTTTATTGGTTTATTTTACTTTAAAAGAAAATAATCTGCCTACTCTGCGCCAATATGAATTTTTAAAGCAAGGTTTGATAAATTTTAAGATGAATTTAGAGCGGATTGGGGTTAATTTTTTTGTTGAAAAAATAAATGGTTTTAATCAGTTATTAAATGTAGCTAAAAAAGCCAGTATAGTTGTTTGTGATTTTGGTTATCTTAAAGGACAAAAAAAATTAAGAGATTTTTTAAAACAAAATTTAAATCAGGCATTTTATCAGGTGGAAAATGACACTTGTTTTCCTGAAGCTATTTTATCAAAAAAATACACCTTTGCTTTTCAATTAAGAAGACAAATTTTTGATAAAATTCCTTATCTGATTGACAATTTTCATTTATTTGAAATTAAAAATAAGCAAAAGATTTTTAATCAAAGTATTATTGATATCGAACGAGAATTTTCTCGTCTTAATTTAGATAATAATGTCAGGTTATTAAATTTCAAAGGTGGAGAGGATGAGGGATTAAAAATATTAAAAAGTTTTATCAAGAATAGGCTAAGTTATTATAAAAATTATCATTCTGATCCAGGGAAAGATTTTCAATCCAATCTTTCACCCTACCTTCATTTTGGTTTTATTTCAGCACAAATGATTGTCTGTGAGATATTAAAAAATTTTTCCCTTAAAGATGAGAATGTTATTTCATTTTTTAATGAGCTTTTAGTTTGGCGAGAATTAGCAAGAAATTTTGTTTATTTTAATCGCGATTATGATAATTGGAAAAATCTTCCATTATGGGCAATAAAAACTTTAGATAGACATCAAAATGATCAAAGATTTTACAATTATCAACTTCAAGTATTGGAAAAAGGTGAAACAGAAGATAAATTTTGGAATGCAGCTCAAAAAGAATTATTAATAACGGGAAAAATGCATGGTTATATGAGAATGTACTGGGCTAAAAAAGTAATAGAATGGGCAAAAAATTGGCGACAGGCTTATCAGTGGCTAGTTTATTTAAACAATAAGTATGAATTAGATGGAAGAGATCCAAATGGATACTTGGGAATAGCATGGAGTTTTGGTCAATTTGATCGGCCATGGAAAGAAAGAAATATTTTTGGGATGATTCGTTATATGAGCGCTCAAGGTTTGGAAAGAAAATTTGATATGGAAGGTTATTTAAATAAAATTAAATTTATAAAAAGTGATAAATAATAGTTACAAGATAGATAAATGTTAATCCGTATAAAAAATCCTCAATGGGAATTGTTAATATTTTTACTCCAGTGATGATTTTTTTGTTGTATAAAACAATCTGTCTTTTAGTTAAATAATAGTTAAAAATTAAAGTTAGTACAAAAACTATAATCAAAAAAGTTATAAATTTGAAATTAACAATTAATTTAGTTTTCGCAATAAAAAAATCAAAAAAAATTAAAAATAGATAAAATATAAAAAAGGTTTTTATGTATGGCTTATTGTACCTAAGGCAAATATAAAAATAAACAATAAAAACAATAAAAGGAAATAGAAATAAATATTGATTAGTATTGGTTTTTAAAAAAAGTAGATTCAAATAAATAGTTAAACAAGAATAAGAGACGCTGAAAAAAAATATTATCTCCTCGATCGGTAAATTGAAAATTCTAAAACCTAAGATATATTTTTTGTTAAAGTACCACCATTTATTAGTAACCAAAATATCATGAAGTACAAAAATAAATGAAGATAAAGAGATTGAAATTAACGTTTTTATATTGAAAGCGAAAATTAACTGTGGGTAAAAAAGATAAGCAAAAAAAGGAGAAATAAAAATAACCAGATTGAAGATCAAGTATTCTAACTTCATTTATTTCGATTTATAAGATAATTTATAAAGTCTTCTGTTAACTGGTTAAATTCTTCAGGAAATTTGGTTTTTTTAAGATCTGATAAGATTTGTTTTTTGATTTGACTGATTAATTTTTCGATTTTTTTTCTTGAAGTTGATTTCTTATAGTATTCCCTAATTTGCTTTACTTGTGAAATTGTCAAATTTTTTTTGCCAAAAAATTCTTTTAATGGATTATTCCTTAACTCTTCAAAAAGAAAATATCGGATGATTGTTTTTTTATTTTCCCTTATGTCTGAACCGATATCTTTGCCAGTTTTATCAGAAAGAAAGCCAATCAGATCATCTGTAATTTGGAAAATAAATCCTAAGTTAGTTAGAATTTTTTCTAATTTTTTGTTTTTCCATAATGGATTGTTTTTTAGCATCAAAGTTGCGATTACTGGTAAATTAAAAGTATAGTAAGCAGTTTTGTTTAGATAGATTCTTTTTATTAATTGTAAGCTGGGTTGCTTTTTTGAATAAGAGTAATAAATATCATCGCTTTGAGCTAATGCTACTTTTATATAGTTTGTTAGTATATAATGAAAAATTTTATTTTTGCTTTCAATATCAGTTTTAATTTTATTAAAAAAATTAAAAGCAATAAAAAAGCCAATATCTCCTAAATTGACAGCAAGAGAATTACTTAAATGAATTGGATCAGTTGAATTATTTTTAACTTTTTCTTCAAAATAAAAATTTATTGTTTTATCGCCTCGTCTTTTTTTATCTTTGTCCATAAAATCATCATGAATTAAAAAATTTGAATGAATGATTTCAAAAAAAGAAGCTAAAAGATAAAGATTTTCGTTGTTAATTTTTGACTTGTCAAATATTTCATTAGTTAAAAAGACTAATGAACCTCTTATAGCCTTGCCACGAAACAAGAAATTTTTGTATAGATTAAAAAATTCCTCTTTGGAGGGGGAATATTTATAAAATACTTGTTTGTATTTATCTAACTCTTTATCAAGGTAGCTAAACAATTTATTTTTATAAAATTCAATTTTTTTTATTAAATACATAAATAAGCAAAAAATTTTTAACAATCACCGAGATGATTTCGAAAAAATTTGGTTTTAATTTTTTACCACTAAATACTAATTCAGGCTTTTTGGCGATTTTTCTACCGATAAGATTATAAAGATCACAGGCAATTTTAATGGGTAGCAATTTTTTTTTATTGAATAATTTAAAATCTTTTTTAGCCTGTTCTTGAAGATTTTTGGCTTTTAATAAAAGCTCTTTTATTACTTGATACAATTTCTCTCTATTTTTCTTGTCAATAAAATTTTTATGATTTAATTGGTATTTGTTTAATAGTTCTTCTGGAATATAAATTTTTCCCCTTTGAAAGTCTTCGAAAATATCTCGAATATTATTGATTATTTGTAAAGATTGACCTAATTTTTTAGCGCTTTGATAGCTTTTTTTTGGCAGGTCTAATATTTTTGC
>JBNASR010000049.1:3579-5468 GCA_049717425.1 Microgenomates group bacterium
TCATTATTCCTATTGTTCCAGCCACTCCATAGGTAAAATCATTAAAATCTTTAATTTTTTTATATTTTTTAACCTTTAGCTCTTTTTCTTGAGTTTCCAAGTAGTCTAGAATTTCTTTTTCTAATTTTTTTTCTTTTACTAAAGCTAAAAAATCATTAACTACTTTTAATTTAGATTTTTTCTTAGCCTTTAGTGAATTAAAAAATTCTTTCTTGATAAAATAAAAATTTTTAGTTTTTGGTTTTTTGCTGTCAACTAAATTATCAATTGTTCTAACAAATGAGTATAAAAGAAAGACTTTGTTTTTAATGTTGTTGGGAAAAAAAATTGTTGAATAATAGAATGTCTTTGTGTTTTTTTTAGTTATTTTTTCGTATTGATTGCTCATATTTTTTAACTAAATTGTGAACTATTTGTGATGAAATAAGAACAGGGGGCATACCAACTCCTGGATTAGTATGTTGTCCAACATAAAAGAGATTTTCAATTTTTGAAGAAAAATTTTTTGGTCTAAACAAAGCCGTTTGAAAAAGAGTATGGGCGATTCCAAAGGCAGAGCCAAAATATGAATTATATTCCTCTAAAAAATTTGTTGCGTGAAAAATTTTTTTTACTACGATTTTATCATTAATATTTTTTATTTTGTTTATTGAGGCAAATTTATTAATTACCTTTTTATAAAAATCTTCAGTTTCCTTATTATCTAAGTAAAAATTTGGAGGCATGGGTACAAGAATCATAACGCTATGGTGATTTTTTGGGGCCATTGATGAGTCAGTTTTTGATGGAACATGATAATAAAATGATGGATTAGTTGGAATCTCTTTTGTTCGGTAAACATCTCTAAAATGATCTTGCCAATTGTCAGTAAAATACAAATTATGATGTTGGCTAAATTTTAAGTCATCCTTTATACCTAGATAAATAAGGAAGGCTGATGGAGAAAAGGTTTTTTTCTGCCAATAATTTTTGCTGTAGGTTTGATGCGTTTTTGGTAATAAATTGGTTTCAAAAAAAGGATAATCAGCATTGACAATAAAAATATCGGCATAATATTGTTTATTTTGATTAGTTTTTACTTTGATAATTTTTTTATTTTTTATAAAAACTTTACTAACTTCTTCGTTAGTAATTATATTTACTCCATAATCAAGGCAAAGTTTTTGTAATGCCTCAATAATTTTATATATACCTCCTTTTGGATAGTAAATACCTAGATTTAAATCTGCATGCAAAACCAACTGATAAAAAGCAGGTGTATTAAATGGTGACCCTCCTAAAAAAACAGTGGTGTACTCAATGATTTTTTGTAATTTAGGATTCTTGATAATTTTTTGTATGTAGGAATGAAGTGATTGAAATAGATTTAATTTATGAATATTAAAAATGATTTTTGGCCTTAAGAGTTCATTTATATTTTTATAACTAAGATAAACTAAGTCTTTCATTGAAAAATTGTAAATATACTTTGCTTGATTTATTAAAAACTTAAGTTTTTGTTCACCGTTTTTTTCATATTTCTTAAAAATTTTAAGATTTTCTTTTAAGTCATCTTTTACATCGATATAATCACCATCTTCAAAGAAAACTCGATAATGAGTTTTTAATTTTTTTAGTTGATAAAAATCTGAAGTTTTTTTACCAAAAAGGGCAAAATACCTGTCAAAAACCTCTGGCATCATATACCACGATGGACCCATGTCAAAGTAAAAATTACCAAGTTTCAAAAACCTCGCTCTTCCGCCAACTATTTTGTTTTTTTCTATTAAAGTTACTTTAAAGTTATCTTTGGCTAACAAAGCAGCTGTGGCTAAACCTCCAATTCCGCCACCAATTATTAATACTTTATTTTTTTTCATTTTATTTAAAAGTATCAAAAAAATTATTTA
>JBNASR010000050.1:0-5366 GCA_049717425.1 Microgenomates group bacterium
AATTGAGCTACGACCGCTTAATATATATAAAAATTATAAAATTCTTTTTTAAAAAAAGCAACAAGAGGTTATAGTCTCATAATATAAAAAAATTAACTCAATTTTTTAATTATTTTTGATACGATCGGCTTATTTTTATAAGTATTAAAAATTATTTTAGATTGATTTGAAAAGATAAATAATAATTTAAATTTTTTGATAATTTTTAATTTTTTAATTTTATAAATGATTTATCTTATTGATATAATCCAAACATATACTGACTGATTAAAAAATGATACGATCGCGACAACTTTTAATCGCTTATGATTAATCTATTCACGCTTTTCACGATCGTGGTCAAGATGGTAAAGTTTTAAATTAATTTGCAATAAAAGTAGCTTTTAAAAAGACGCGGCAACGCTGGGTCTCTACAATAAAAAATATTTTTTCCTAATATCCAATATTAAATATCGAATATCCTGATAACATATTCGCATATTCATATCATTGTTAAATAATTTTAAATTTACTAATTTGATAAACACAATGGAAAATCCCATATGTTATAATATCACTATGAAAAAAGTCTATCGCAAAACTCCAAACTATCAAAAAGAACTTTTACAGCTTATCCATAAAAAATATTTTGATTTAATTTTGGGAATGCTGATTTCTCTAATTTTTTCGTTTTACGGCTATAGATTCATAAATAAAAAAATTAATTTACACTTTTTTATAACTTTGCCAAAACTTGATTTAAAAACTTTTTTAACTAAAAAATCTCCAAGCAAAAGCCAAATGGCAACCACTAAACCAACAATAACTTATATTGTCCAGGAAGGTGATGATCTTTGGCATATTGCTGAAAAATTTTATGGCTCAGGTTTTAATGCTTATGATATTTCAAAAGCCAATAATCTTGATCCATCAACATCAATCTATGCCGGACAAAAACTAATTATTCCCTCAGTTAAACCACGAACACCAACAGTTGGCGAAACCTCATCACTCTCAACCAATCAAGTGATTTACACTGAAGATAAATATGTTGTCCAACCTGGAGATTCACTATCACTAATTGCTCAAAAAGTTTATGGGGATCTTTATGCTTGGCCAAAAATTCTTCAAGCAAACAATCTTCAGAATCCTGATCAAATTGAGGTTGGCACGGTTTTGATAATTCCTCGCTAATTTTTTATAATAAAAATATCTAAGCGCGGGTGTAGTTTATCGGCAAAACGCCCCGCCAAGGCGGGGAGACGGAGGGTTCAATTCTGATTTATTAAATGCGGGTGTAGTTTATCGGCAAAACGTCTCCTTCCCAAGGAGAAGACGGAGGGTTCAATTCCCTTCACCCGCTCAGCAAACTCTATAGCCCTTTTAGCTCAATGGTAGAGCAGCGGTATCGTAAACCGTTGATGTCAGTTCGATTCTGACAAAGGGCTCATGAAAAAAATCCTTTTTATTAATCATCGCAATTTTTCCAAAACAATTATTTTCTCTTTAATAATAATTTTTTTATTGATTTTTTTTATTTTAACAATTGGTATAAGATTAATTTTAAATTTTTCAATTTTTATTGCTAACTTTTTTCCCAAAAAAACAATCAATAACGAAACAAGCAAACCTACACCAATATACGGAACATTTACCATCGATGAAATCCCAACTGCCACTAATAGTTCTCATTTTATTGTTTCTGGATCATTGGTTAATTACGATAAATTAGAATTTTATTTAAATGGCAATAAAATTAAAGAAAAACAATTTGTCAATAGTGACTATTTTAGTGAAGAACTTGATGGCTTAAAGGAAGGAGAAAATGATTTCTATGTTAAAGCTTCAATAAAAGACAGTCCGGCATCAACTAAAAAAAGTCAGATTTACAAAATTATATTGAAAACTGAAAAACCAAAAATTGAGATTACTGAGCCAGCTGATAAATCAACGGTCTCAAATCAAGAAATTTTTATTAAAGGAAAAACTGATAAAGAAGTTTTTATAAAAGTTAATGATATGCCAGTGACAGTTGATGTTAATGGTAATTTTATCACTTCAATCAGACTCAAAGAAGGTGAAAATATTATTCAAATTCAAGCAAATGATATTGCGGGAAATATTACCACTCAAACTCTCACAATTAATTATCAAAAAGACTAGTTAAAAACAAAAAGAGGATAAAAGGATGAAGAATTACGTTATCAAAAAGTGAAGTTATACCAATAAAAATCATCAACATTCTTTTCCTTTTAAATCTCATCCAAAAATATTTTAAAAAAATAAAAAATCCAAGCAATCCTAAAAATCCTGATGTTGTTAAAATAGTTAAATAGCTATTGGAAAAATTTGAAGCGGCATTTGACTGGCTTATTCTTCTTACGTATCGCAAACGATTATAACCAAATCCCAATAATGGTTTTTTAAAAAACAAGTTCAAACCTTCTTTATAATCATTAATCCTTGACTTCACTGTATAAACTCTTGTTAGTTTTCCACCTTCGCCAAATGGTTTTGGTAAGATTATTAACAATAATATCAAACTAAAAACAATTAATAATAATTTAGTAACTGATTGTTTTTTTTGCAAAAATAAAAAAATTAAACTAATTATAAAAGCCAAAATAACACCACGTGAATAACTAAGAACTAAAAATAATAAATAAATTAATTTAATGATTAAAAAATTATTATTAAAAAAAATTAACCCATAAATTGCTCCCGCAACAGCGGTATCAAAAAAAACTCCAAATGTTCTCATTAGGTGTGGATCCCATCCCAAATACATTAAATTTCTTAAATCAGGATATAAAAAATATTGAGTAGTGGTGGAAATTATTGTAAAAAAAGTAAAAATTAAAAGACCATTATGAATAGTTTTTTTAAAATCTTCATTTTTGTTAATGAAATAATCTAAATAAAAGAAATATAGAAAATAGAATATCAATCTTAAAAAATACAATAAACCAACCAAATTTTGAAAAAAACTGTATTTATTAAAATCTAAAATAAATGACAAAAACAATATTGCAGGAAAAATAAATAATTTTTTATTGTTTTTCCATAAACTATTAATTGGTCCAAATCTTAATTTTAAAAATAAAATCATAAAAAAAATAAACAAAAAAATCTCAAATAGATAAAAATTTATTTGTCTATCAAAAAACACTAATCGTCCCAGTTGACCTAAAGAAAATAAAATCATTATTAGATAAAAAAAGATATTCATAAAAGATAATCAACAAACAAAATTTTAATTAATTTTAATTATTGTTGTTTTTAAGATATAATTTTGCTCGCACTAAAAATGAGTGAAAACTCATCATAAATGAATAAACAAAACCAGCAGCTCCATCCAAAAAACCCAAGCATATAAAATAAGTTAGAATAAATTTAAAAAATGGATAAAAAATTATCTCAAAAACATTGGTTTTTTTATTCTTAAGGTATAATTCATTAGCTCTAATTGTTGAGTAAAAATTAATTTCTTCAATAAATTCTTTTAAACTTTGATGAGGATAATGATTGATAAAATTTTTTAAGGTTGAAGTTTTAAAACTGTTATTATTGATTTTAAACTCTTCGTGAATTTTGCCTTTCCATTGACCAACGCCTTTTCGCACTAGACGGATAATTCCTTTATTTCTTGTTTTAGCTATTTCTCCAAATCGCACTTCTCTACTCCAAAAAAGATCACGTCGTTTAATATAATAAGCAACAATATCAGTATTTTTTAATTGAATAATATTTACAATTTCTTTTTTTAATTCCTCAGTTATTTGCTCATCTGAATCTATAAACAAAATCCAGTCTCCTTGAGCTTTACTTAATCCAAAATTTCTTTGATTAGCAAAATCACCATTTAATGCTCGCTCATAAATTTTGACATTTTTATTTTTTGTTAAATGATTAATAAAATTTTCAGATGCACTACCATCATTAACTATAATAATTTCATCAGCAAAATTAACTGATCTTAAACAATTTTCAAAATTCTGGTCCTGATTGTTTTTGGTCAAAATAACTACTGTTAACATAAACATTAACTTTAATTAGTATCACCTATACAATTTTATCAGCTTTTTAACATAATTTTCCCAGCTGAATTTTTCTTTTATTTCCTTAATTATTTTTTTATTGGGTTTTTTTGGAATTTCAAACATCAATTTTAAAAATTCATCTTCATCTTTGGCAATGTTAACATATTTTTTTAATTCAGGAATAATTGCTGATGAAGTGGCGATTACTGGACAGCCTAAAGCTAAAGCTTCCAAAACTGGCAGATTAAAACTTTCATAAAAAGATGAGGTTAAAAGAGCAGTTGCTTTTTGGTAATAATTGATTAATTGTTTGCGATTTAAATTTGTGACATTAATTAATTTATAATTTTTATGATTCTTTTGGAATTCTTTAAAAACATTTTTAATAAAAGAAAAATTTTTAATCGGCTGAGAACCACCTACAAATAAAAATATCTTTTCTTTATTTTTTTTAGGTTTATTTTTTAAAATATCAAAGGGCACCCCAAATGGCAAAACAAAAATTTTTTTATCAATATTTTTATTTAAAAACAATTTTAATAATTCTTTTTTAACTCTAATTGATGAAACAACAATTTTATCTGACCTTTTAACCATCTCTTTTAATTGACTATTTAATCTATTTATTTCACTTTTTGAATAAAACTCAGGATAAAAATAAAAAGATAAACCATGAAAAAAAGAAATAATTTTTCCATTAACATATAAAGGAACTGCCTGATTTAAAGCTAAAAAAATCTTAGGTTGAAATTTGAGCTCAGCAATGCTTAAACCAATCTTATTCCAAAATATTTTTGGATAAACATTTTTAAAATCATAAAAGATATATGTATTTTTATTATCATATCTAATTAATGCCTCCTTTAAATTTTGAGCAAAAATTTTTGTGCCGAAATATTTTTTACTCTCAACAGCCCCATAATCAACTGAGATTTTCATAGACTTTAATCTTATTTGACTTATAAGTCTTATAGATCTTATACAAGACTACACTAAAAACTAAATTCACCATCTCAGCCGCTAAACTAATATAAGCGCTTGCATAGTAACTATATTTTGGAATAAAAATTATGTTTAGAATAAAATTAAAAAATATCTGAAAAATCATTAAAATGACAATAATATTAGCTCGACCTATGGTATAAAAGTAATTAAAAAAAATAGAGGTTAAAAGAATCAAAGGTAGATTAAAAATAATAATTTTCAATATAGGAATTGCTAATAAATATTTGTTTTTAAATAAAATATTAAGAAAAAAATCCGAAAAAAAATAAAAACCAAAAGCAACCAAAAATCCAATTGCTCCAAGAAAAACAAAATCTTTTTTTATTTTAAGAGAAAGTAAAA
>JBNASR010000051.1:0-5240 GCA_049717425.1 Microgenomates group bacterium
AAAACACATTGTCTTTGATAGGTGCTGGGATTTATCATTTTCTTCGCACCCCTTGATAATTGATAATGATCAACAAACATTTGAGGAAGCAATCAAAACCACTTATAAAAGAGAATGGTTTACTAATGATTTTAATCTAAAAATTAATTTTTTAGACAAATATCACTATAAAGAATTTGATGAAGAAAGTAAATTCTTTGAACATGAAATTAATTATCTTTACTTAGTTGAAATTGAGCAGATACCTAAAAATAATTTAGAATTCTCTTATGATATGCAAGTTATAAAAATCAATGACCTTCCAAAAAAATTAAACCAATTAGATTTTGCTCCATGGGTAAAAAAAATTAATTTTAAAAAAATAATGAATTTTTTATTGTAAGTTTTTAATTATTCTGATTTTTATTTAAAACCTATATTATCTGCCCAACTAATTTTCTTCCAATAAAAAATATACTCCCAACTTTTTTTATTGTTTTTTATTTTTTTCTAAAATCTATCAATCATAAAAAAAGTTAGTTTTGCGCAAAAATTTTTTAGCAACATAATAACCAAACAAAAACCCACCAATATGAGCAAACCAAGCCACGCCTCCTTGTTGAATATCAAAAGTTACCAAAGACCCCAATCCTGAAAAAATCTGAATAAAAAACCAATATCCCAAAAAAAACCATGCCGGCAATTCAACCAAATTTAAAAATCCAAAAAATCCTGGCACTAATGCCTCAATTGTGGATTGTTTAAATAAAACAAAATAGGCCCCCGCCACCCCAGAAACTGCCCCTGATGCTCCAATCATAGGAATATCACTAGTTTGATTAAAAATATATTGAAAAAAAACCGAAAAAAATCCTGACAAAAGATAAAAAAATAAATAAATAAAATGTCCCATTTTATCTTCAACATTATCGCCAAAAATATGTAAAAACCACATGTTAGAAATTATATGAAACCAGCCTCCATGCATAAAAATGGAGTAGAGGATGTATTGATAACTTTCAAAGTTTAAAAAATCAAATCTTGTTGGTACGAAACCATATTGAAATATGAATTGCTCAAAATCAGGCGCTGACAATTGAATAAAAAAAATAAAAAATGTTGTTAAAATAATTAAATAATTGATAAAAGGAAATCGCCGTGCTGGTGTTGAGTCACGAATAGGAAACATTAAACATATTATAACTTTTTTTATGGAAAAAAAAATAAATTTATTTTTTAAAAAAATAATCAACGATTTAAAAGAATATCAATTTCAGTCATTTCTTATCGCAATTATTTCTTTAAATGAAAAAAATAATGAAATCGAAAAACCCATTAAAAGATTATTGGGAAAAAAATTATCAGATTATCTTAAAAAAGAAGTTGATTTTAAAAATCCTGATATCTTAATTCAAATTAATTTAAAAGAAAAAACCGTTGGTTATCAAATTAAATCATTATATATCTACGGCCGGTATCAAAAAATAAAAGCCGGCATACCTCAAACTAAATGGAAGAAAAAAATCTATGAGACATCGGTTGAGGAAGAAATAGGCAAAATTTTACTTAAAATTACCAAAGGAACTGATCATTCATTTCATGGCTGCGGAAGAGAAGATATTGATGTTTTAAATATTGGTAATGGTCGACCATTTGTGATTGAAATTAAAAATCCTAAAATAAGAGATTTTGACATCAATCAAGCCCAACAAGAAATCAATAAAAACTCAACTTTTGTTAAAGTCTCTAATCTGCAACTAACAACAAAAGAGATGATAAAAAAAATAAAACTTGCCTCGCCAGATAAAATTTATGAAGCTACTGTTATGCTTGAAAGACCAACCACTAAAAAAGAATTACTAAAAGCTGAAAAATTTTTTACCAACATAATCATTTCACAAAACACACCAACAAGAATTTTGCGCCGAAAAAAAGATAAAACTCGCTTTAAAAAAATTTATTACTTTAAATTAATTAAATATCACCCAAAAACTCCAACTTTTGAAATTAAATCACAAAGTGGTACATATATAAAAGAATTAATAAGTGGAGATAATCAAAGAACTAAACCATCACTATCTCAATTATTAAATCAAAATTGTTTTGTCAAAAAATTAATCGTTAAAAAAATCGAGTATTAACTACATTTGACATCACCCCCACATTTAGGACATTTTTCAATCAAAGTATCTTCAGGTCGCTTTACTTTTTGATGACAATGAGGACATTCAAATTCTAAAGATCCGTATTTATCAGTTTTTTCAGAATTAAATATTACTCTTGGTCCAAAAATTGAATTTTCAAATAATCCTCGCCAAGAATTTTCTCCAAATAAACTCTCATCTTTATTACTCCCACCGCCACTACATCCTGATACTGAGTTAAGGTGGTTAAAAAATTGATCATAATTTGGATTTAAAATTAGTGGATGTCTTGTGTCATAAGTTATTGATAATCGTCCTTCTTTTAATTGCTTAAGTTTTTCCAAAGCCAAATGAACATTATCTCTTTCTAATTCTTTCTCTGTAAACTTCATTAAAATAAAACCAAAAAGAAAATCTAAATATTGCTTAAATCCTTCCTCACTTAAACTTCCATCTGAAAATTGATCAGCTAGCTGCTTTGTTTTTACATTTGTCCAGTCAATCAAATCACTTATCTCATCATAAAATCTAAACAAATTATGATTTTCTATCATCGATAAAATTTGACTAGAAATAATGGGTTCATCTTTAATTGATAAATTAAAAAATTGGATAAATAAAGTTATAAACTCATTTAATTCTGAAAAGGAAATATTTAAAGAAGTTATCCATTTAATTTTTTCTTTTTCATCTAAATTTTTAGGTACACTAATTCCCAATATCTCTAAAAATTTTTCAATATCCTCAATTGCTGTTTTTGTTCTGATTGTTAATCCGCGAATTTTATCACCATCTTGCCAATAAAGCTGACTTTGAGTTTCTGTATATTGGTAATTTTTTCCTGTCCAACCAGCAGGTGAGACACGAAAAATAAACTCTCCTGGCTGCAATTGTTTTAATTTTTCTTCTAGATCAATTAATGATTGATAAACTACTCCATCTCTTTCTTCTTTATCAACCATTTCAGTAACTGGTTTATCAGTATACAGATCACCCACTAATTTACCATCTTTAAGTTTTAAACTAAAAGGCAAAATTGACTCTTGTTTGACATACTCTAGATAATAACCATAAAGATCTAACCTTAAAGTTGAAAAAGCATCATTAAAACCATTTTTTGATAAGGTATCTAAAAATAAACTCGATTGATTTTTGATTCTAAAACTAAAATTTTCAAACCGAAAAGAATTTTCATTCCACCAAAAAGCAAAAGACTCTAATTGACTATCATAATACTTATGAATAGTTTCTCGATCAACTAATTCAGCTTTTGTATAATATGCAGTTTGTCCTTGTCTTTCTAAAACACGATTCATATTTTTCCCTGCTCGGGGTAGGGAAATAATCCCTTTTAAAAATCCAGTCGGTCTTCGGGCTTTTCCAAATAAAATCGGAAATACCGCTGCGGCACAGCCCCGGATTCTCACCGGTGTTCCCAGTCTTCAATTGATGAAGCTTAGCCTTCCCATCCCGATGATGTCGGAACAGTGGCTAATACTGGATTTAAATTTTAAGTATAAATACAATATTAAATTTTTTAATTTTTGTCAATAATAAATTATTGGAATATTTAATTTTTTTTCTTTTCTTTTTTCCAAATAATTTTTATCTTCATACAAAATGGATCCAAAATCAATTTTCTTTGTTTCAATCAAAGAATAAATTTGTTTAAACTTTTCATTTTTTTTATTATTATCTAAAAAAATCATTAGCTGTTGCTCATTTTTTTTAACAAAATCAGACAAGACAACTCCTGCAGCTCTATAAAAATTTTTTTGATTAAAAATTCTTTCAAATTCGTTTTTTATTTTATCTTTAATAGAAATTGGATAATCAACTGGCTCATCTAATTTTAATTCAGAAAAAAAATATTGAAATTTTTCTGTTTTAATAAAAATTAGAATTTTTTTAGCTAAATAATTTAATTGCCTTAATTTAAAAAAACTCTCCTCAAGATGTTTTACTAATTGACTCCACAAAAAATCTTTATTATTAGTTTTTTTGGAAAAAGTAGCGCTTCTGACAATTGATTGATATTTGTGTTTTGGTAAAGGATTAACTTTATAAACCACTTTTCCATGAAGCTCCTGCCAAATTTCAAAATATGTCTTGTTTAATTTTTTTAAAATAAAATTTTCATCTAAATTTGCAAAATCATAAGCAGTTTTTAAACCTAAAGATTTTAAAAAATATGCAGTTTTTGGTCCAACTCCCCAAATATTTTCTAAAGCATTTTCTTTTAAAAAATTCTCAATTTCTTTTCCTGAAACAATTGTTAAGCCTGATGGTTTTTGAAAAGATGAGGCTAATTTAGCTAAGCTTTTTGTTAAAGATAATCCAATTGACACAGTAATTCCCAAACTTTCCTCAATCTCTTTTTTAATCTCAACTAAAATCTGCTGATAACTTTTTCTTAAAGGTCTAGCTAAACCAAAAACATCAGCAAAAAACTCATCAACTGAATATTGCTCAATTAAAACTAGATGTTTTTTTAAAATATTAAATATTCTTGATGAGAAAATATAATAAGCATCATAATCTGATTGACAAATAATACATTGAGGAAACTTTTTTCTTATCTCCCAAATTTTATCACCTCGATTTATTCCTAATTTTTTTGCCTCATAGGAAACTGCCGTTGCTATCCCGCGCTCCTCTCCAACAACCAATGGCAAACCTTTGTATCTGGGATAAATTACCTGCATCACCGAAGCAAAAAAAGCATCAGCATCAAGATGAACAATTGCGCTTGGCCAGTCAACAATAGGAAACATAAATAAAAAATAAATCAATTTCTTATTTTTCTTATCACTGCTTGAACCACACCAAAAATATCCAACTTAAATTTAGGATAAAGTAGGGGATAGTGAGGATTGGCTGGTTCAAGATAAGGTATTCCTTTTTTATCTTTTCGAAAAATTTTTAAAGTCCACTCACCATCAATTTCTGCCAAAACCACATCTCCTGGAAAAGCTGTTTTTGTTTTTTTAATGATAACAAAGTCGCCTTCAAAAATACCAATCTCAACTAATGAATCGCCTTTAACCTTAAGTAAAAACGTGGAGTTTGGATCATCAATTAAATATTCCTCTAAACTCAGATATTCTCGCTGTTCAT
>JBNASR010000052.1:0-5140 GCA_049717425.1 Microgenomates group bacterium
AAAAATTAAAGCTTAAAAGCTATATTGAGCAAGAAGCTTTAAAACAGGAAAAAGTGAAAAAGTATCTGGAGGGGAAAAAGTATAAAATGATTTATATTGAAGGAAAAATTGTCAACTTCATAATCACTTAACTATTTCAAAAAAAATTAGATAAAAATAATTTAAATTTATACTTGTCATATTTATATGCGGCCGCATATGTTTTTGACAAGTATTTGGGGTTTGATATTTTTAGAGAAAAATTGCTATAATTTTTTATATGCAAAAAATATCTGATCATATTTATGCTTCATTTATTAACGGTTTATATAAAATAGAGCGACCAACATTTGCTGATGAGCGGGGTTTTTTTCATGAAGTTTTTCGCCTTAATGAGCTAAAAGAGGTGACGGGCATTGATTTTAAACCAGTTCAATGGAGTCATTCATTATCAAAGCCAAGAGTTATTCGGGCTATCCACACTGAGGGTTGGAATAAATTAGTTTATCCAGTAACTGGTAAGATGTTAGCTGTGATTGTGGATGTGCGAAAAGAAAGCGAAACTTTTGGCCAATATGAAAAAATCGTTATTGATAATACTGATCCCAATCACACTCATTTTGCTTTATTTTTAAGCAAAGGTTTAGGTAATTCAATTGCGGTTTTGGGCGATGAGCCAGTAAATTATTTATATCTAGTTGATGAATATTGGGATAACTCAAAAGCTCAAGGAATTGCCTGGAATGATCCAGATTTGGCTATTGATTGGCAAATAAAAAATCCCATTATCTCAGATCGTGACAAAAAAAATCCTTTTCTTCGCGATTTATATCCGGAAAAATTTAAAGTTTAAATAATTTAATCTTAAAATTTGATTTACGATTTTAGTAAGATAAAATAATCTCGTTTAAATTTTCAAAAACTCCTTTACTCCTCTTATTCCAAATAAAATCAGACTGGAATAAACAAATAAAATAGCTAACCAATTAAAAGATATTGCTTCGGTTTTAAAGATTTGCTGAAAAAAGGGATGATAAAGAAGTAATGGTTGAAGTAAAAACGGAAAAGCAAAAGCAATGATAAAAATTGGTTTAAATAAAAGTTGATAATTGAAAAAAATATGGCGATGAGATAAAAACAGATCAATTAAAATCATTGGCTGTAAAAAAACTAAAGTAGTAAAAACAAAAGTGGTTGATTGATGAAAAAAACCAGACAATAAAGTTAAAAGAGATGTTAAAACACCAACTGAAAAAATATAATGAAAGTCGATTTTATCTAAAATGGTTCTTTCTTTTCGTGGTGGATTATTTAGGACATTTTTATCATCAGGAGCAAAAGCCAAAGATATTGCTGGTAAGCCATCAGTGGCGATGTTAATGTATAAAAGCTGAAGCGCTGTCGGTACTGGTAATTGAAAAATAAGGGCTGTTATAATGTAGATTACTTCACCAATATTACACGATAGTAAATATTTAATTGCATTTTTTATATGAATAAAGATATTTCTTCCTTGCTCAATTGCCTCAATTAGTGTTGCAAAATTGTCGTCCGTGATAATTATATGGGCAGTGTCTTTGGCAACATCAGTGCCGGTTTTTCCCATTGCTACTCCTACATCAGCTTGCTTTAGTGCTAAAGCATCGTTGACACCATCACCAGTGACAGCAACTACTTCTCCCAATTTTTGATAAAGATTAACCAGGCGATATTTATCTTCAGGATAGGTACGGGCAAAGATTTTTACTTTTGGCAAAATTTCAAGTAATTGCTCGTCTGTGTAAGAGCGCAAAATTTTTCCAGATAAAATATCTTCACCTTTTTCAATAATTCCAGCCTCAATCCCAACTGCTTCAGCTGTCAACTCATTATCACCAGTAATCATCACCACTTTTATACCTGCTTTTTTTGCTTTTTCAACTGCCTCTTTTACCTCAGCTCTGACTGGATCAGCAATACCAACAAAACCTAAAAATACTTGATCAGTTTCAAGTTTTTCTTCTTTTTGTTTTTTGTTAGAGGAAATTTTTTTGTAAGAAAAAGCAATCATTCGCAGTCCTTTTTGAGCAAATTTTTCAAACTCTTTTTCGATCTCTTTTCTTTTTACATTAGTTAAAGGTTTGATTTCTTGGCCAATTTGATAGTGCTGACAGATTTCCAAAATTGATTCAGGTGCACCTTTAGTGAAAACATAAGAGTGTTGAGGTTTTAATTTTAAATTTTGGACTTTGACTGTCATTCTTTTTGTTTGTGCAGAAAAAGGAATTTCCTCAATTATCTGCCATTTTTGTCTTTCTTGTTCATAAAAAACGCCTTGATGGTAAGCCATAATCAATAAAGCGCCCTCAGTGGTATCACCAACAACATCAAAATTATCACCATGATCCACTTTACTTACTAGCGATGCAGTTGAGCATAAGACACTGTTTAAAAGAATTAAAGAAAAAGGATGATTAGTTTGGGATGGGGCAGAGGCAATATCATATTCTTTTTCATCAACCCAGATTTTTTTGACTCGCATTTGGTTTGTTGTTAATGTGCCAGTTTTGTCTGTCGCAATTAAAGTTAGCGAGCCCATCGTCTCAATGGCATTAAGTTTGCGAACAATGGTTTTTTTCTTAGCCATTCTTTCAACTCCAATTGATAAGATAATTGTCATGACTGCTGGCAGTCCTTCAGGCACAGCGGCCACAGCCAAAGAAACAGCTAAAATAAAGCTTTCAAGGGTGTTTTTATCTTTAATAAACGACAGTGAAAAAACAATTATGGAAGCAACAATACCAATAACCCCCAGTTGCTTGGTAAAAACTTCAAGTTTTTGCTGAAGAGGAGTTTTTGTTTCTTTGATTTCCTGTAAAGTTTTGGCAATTTGACCAAATTTTGTGTTTGAGCCAGTGGCAGTCACCTTCATATAACCTCGGCCACGAGCGACAATGGTTCCAGCGTAAATTTTTTTATCTTCATTTAAATTTTTAACAACCGGCAATGATTCACCGGTTAACATCGCCTCATTAACTTCTAAATTGTAACTTTCAATTACCTCACCATCAGCAGGGATTTTTGAGCCTTCTTCAAGATAGACAATATCGCCTGGTACTAAATAACGACTGTCAATTTCCTGTTCTTTTCCATCGCGGATGACTCGAACCATTGTTTTGGTCATTTGCTTTAGAGATGACAGTGATTTTTCAGCTTGGTATTCCTGATATAGACCAAAAAAAGCATTTAAAATAACAATGACAAAAATAAAAATGGCATCAAGTGTCTCACCAATAAAAAAAGAGACGATTGAGGCGCCAATTAAAAGATAGATTAAAAAATTGTTAAATTGGGAAAAAAAAGCTTTAATAAGAGTAAATTTTTTTTCTTCTTTGATTTCGTTTGTCCCATAAGTTTTAAGAAGTTTTTCAGCTTGATGGGTAGTTAAGCCGGATATATTTTTCACCATAAAATTATTATAACAGTTATAATTATAAAATCTATTATGATTATTCAAAAAATTCGTGAGGTTTTAACTGAAAATAGTTTGGATGGATTTTTAGTTTCAAATTTTTACAATATTTTTTATCTGACTTCATTTAAGGGATTAGCGCCTGAGGAAAGAGAAGCATGGGTGTTGATTCTTAAAGATGGAGTGTATTTTTTTACTGATCAAAGATATCAAGATAAAGCCAAATTTCAAGACCAAAATCTTAAAATCATTATTTATGAGCCAGGAAAAAATATTATTTACTATTTAAAAGAAATTATTAATAAAAAAAATCTTCAAAGAATAGGTTTTGAAGGAGAAGACTTGAGATTTCTTGAGTATTGGAGTTTAAAACAAAATTTATCAGTAAAATTAATACCATTTTTTAACTTAATAAAAAAAGAACGGGCGTTAAAAAATGAAAAAGAGATTGATTTGATAAAAAAAGCCTGTGAGATCGGTGATTGGTGTTTGAGTGAGGTTGAGAAATATCTTAAGCCAGGGGTTTCAGAAAAAGAAATCGCTTTTAAGATTGAGTTTATCCTAAAAGAAAAAGGTTATGATTTAGCTTTTTATCCGATTGTTGCTTTTGGAAAAAACTCCAGTATTATTCATTATGATACCCGAGAAGGCGATGGAGTTATAGAAAATACAGACGTGATTTTAATTGATTTTGGAGTCAAATATCAAGGTTATTGTTCAGATGTTACCCGGATGTTTTTTATAAATCCTAGCAGTCAGATGATTAATACTTATGAAAAATTGTTAAAAATTCAAAATCAAGCAATTGATTATATTTTTAAATCTAAACCTAAAGTTTACAAACAAATTGATTTATACTGTCGTGAACTTTTCAAAAAAGAAGGTTTTCCTGATATACCTCATTCTTTAGGACATGGTGTTGGTCTAGAAATTCATGAGTTTCCCAAGGTCTCATTTTTATCAGAGGAAAAATTAACTGCCTATAATGTCTTTACGATTGAGCCAGGAGTATATTTTCAAGGTCAATGGGGGATGAGGATTGAGGATACAGTTTATTTAGACGAAAATTTTAAACCTCAGCTTTTGACTAAATTTGATAAAAGGATTAAAATTTTAAAATAATGAAAAACTTTAAAAAATATTTTAAGGTCAATTTTCTTTTTTATTTTTTATTAACTCCACTATTATTGGAACAAGAGAGATTAAAATAATGGCAATCACAACCAGTGAGAAATTATTTTTGATAAAAGGCAAGTTGCCAAAAAAATAACCAGCTAAAGTGAAAAGAGAGGTCCAAATAATCCCTCCAATAATATTGAATGATAAAAATTTTCCATAGTTCATCTGGCCAGCGCCGGCAACAAATGGAGCAAAAGTACGGACAATTGGCACAAATCGAGCCAAAATAATAGTTTTTCCGCCGTGTTTTTCAAAAAAGCGATTGGTTTTTTCAATATGCTCTTGGTTTATTGGTAGATGAGGATTGGCAACAATTTTTTCTCCAAAAAAATGACCAATCCAATAGTTGGCATTATCGCCTAAAATCGCTGCCAAAATTAAAATCATCAACAAAATTAAAATATTAAAACTTCCCAATGAGGCAAAAACACCAGCGGCAAAAAGCAAAGAGTCACCTGGTAAAAATGGTGTAAAAACAAAGCCAGTTTCTGCAAAAATAATTAAAAAAAGAATTAGATAAGTCAATACTCC
>JBNASR010000053.1:0-5091 GCA_049717425.1 Microgenomates group bacterium
TATTTATTGGCAATCATGTTGATATTGCCAGCGAGGTGATGATTTACAATAGTGAACACGATATTAATGATGTAAATTTTAAGGCAATTGAGGCGCCAGTTTATATCGAAGACTATGTCTTTATTGGCCCAAGAGCCATTATTTTGCCGGGAGTGAAAATTGGCAAAGGGGCAGTGGTGGCGGCCGCCGCTGTTGTCACTAAGGACATTCCTCCTTTTGCAGTAGTTGGCGGTGTTCCAGCAAAAATAATTGGCGAGAGAAAGAACAAAAATTTAAACTACAGATTAGGAAGAGCGAGATGGTTTCGTTAATCTGCTGTTCCCACCAAATATATAGCTTGCCAGGGGCGGTAGTTAGAGTAAAATTGTTGATCAATAATTAATTTATTATCTTTATAAACTTTATAATTAAAGCTCACTTTGGCTCCCCAAGCTGGAAAATCAACCTGTTTGACAACGCCTTTTTTTAAAATTGGATCTTCTTGATATTTTGGTTGCGGTGGTGGGATTACATCCCAAATTATTGGTTTTGAGATTTCAACTCTGCGATTATCTTTTTTTCCATAAAGTTTAAAAATAAGCCAATTATTATTTTCATTAATTTCAGTTTGAATTAAGATATAAGCTGGAGTGTTGTTTTTGATTTTTAAATCAACTAAGGGAGCAAAAACTGTGGCATCAAAACCCGGCTCCATATCGTTTTCATAATAAACAACTCGATATGCATGAGCAGTTCGCTCAACAATTTCCAACCCCGCATTTAAGGCCGCCCGAAAAAGAGTTGTTGACACCTGGCAGATTCCGCCGCCATCACCAAGGACAGTTTTTCCATCTTTTATGATATAAGCTGGTTGATAACCTGTTGAGGAGGAGACTTCACCTAAAATCTCATTAAAAGATAAGGTTTTGTTTGGAGCAATTAAAACACCATTAAATTTAGTAGCAGCTAATTTTAAATTATGAATTCGGCTGGTAATTGAATGGGTATAATCTGATTTACCTTCAGCAATCAGCTCTTCAATACCAAAGTTATTAGTTGAGGAAAGAGTTATTTCTGGCTTCAAGATTTTTGGTGCAATGATTATTGCCACGTTTTCCTTTTTTGTTTTTAAAAATCTAATTTTTTTCTCAAAATCAGCGATCACTTCTTCTTTGACAATTTCTCTTCCTTGCTCTTCTTTTCGAAAGCTAACCACTTTACCATTTTCAAATTTAAACAAAGCATTTTTAGCAGGATAATCATACTCATCTTTTAATTTTTGCAAATATTGATTGATTAAGTCCCTGTCGAAATTAAGATAACTTGAAAATTTAAATTTTTTAAAATGATATAAAGAAGCGAATTTTTGATAAAGCCTAGAAAAGATAAGATTTGATCGACCGATAAAAAAGGCCTGATAAAAGGCAGTTTCGCCATCATAATGAAGATTTAACTGAGTGGCTGAAAAACTGGCCTTTGGCTGATTGTCAAGATAAAAAGTAATAGTAATATTTTGAAGATCTTGATTTTTTTTATTAAAATAATCTAATACTTCCTCTTTTGTTTTTCCAGAAAAATCTATGTTGTCGATATAGACATTAGGATATATTTTATTTTGAAAACTTTTGTCAAGCTGGAAAAAATAAGTTAAAAATAATATTATCAAGGCAAATATTATTCCAAACAAAAAAAATAATGGAGAGAAGATTTTTAACAAATTTTTTGCTACCATAGTATTATGGATGATAATAATCAAAATCAAGAAAAAAATCAATCAAATCCAATCTTTGAAACTGTACCTATTGATGAACAAAATGTCACTGCTAATTCACCATCTGAGCCACAAATTGAAGAAACACCTGATGAGGTAGTTAGTCCTGTTGAAGAAAATATAAGCGATCAATCGACTGATTCACCACCACCAGTTTATTTAGAAAATAAAAACCAATATCTAATATTTGTCATTGCCGCAATTATTTTTTTTCTTATTTTTATTTTAATAATCAAGTCAATTTTTTCAGGCATTTCTAAACCAAAAGCAGTTACTTTAACTTACTGGGGTCTTTGGGAAGATAAAAGAACAGTTCAACCCTTAATTGATTTATATCAACAAAAATATCCAAATGTCAAAATAAATTATCAGCAGATGAGTCCAGAAAATTATCGTGATAAATTAATTGTTCGTAGCAAAGATGGAAGCGGCCCAGATATTTTTCGTTTTCACAATACTTGGCTGCCTCAGTTGACCGAAGTAGTTGCTCCTTTACCGTCGCAGATTATGTCAGCTCAAGAGTTTGAAAAAACATTTTATAAAGTTCATCAAAAAGATTTAAAAGTGGGAAATTATTACTATGGATTGCCATTAATGATTGATGGTTTAGTTTTGGTTTATAATGACGATTTGTTTAAAAAGGCTGGTATTACTACTGTACCAAATACATGGGAGGATATTGCTGATATTGTTCCTAAATTAACAGTTAAAGATACTTCAGGCAATATTATTACCTCAGGAATTGCTTTGGGAACTGCCAATAATATTGAACATTTTTCAGATATTTTGGGATTACTTTTTTTGCAAAATGGCGTTGATTTACACCAATTAGATTCTAATGAGGCAGCTGAGGCTTTGGCAATGTATCGACGATTTGCTGAGCCACCAAACAACTACTGGTCAGAAGATATGCCCAATTCTCTTAATGCTTTTATCCAGGGTAAAGTAGCAATGATTTTTGTTCCTTCATGGCAGATTTTATCAATTAAAGCAGTTAATCCAGATATAAAAATTAAGGTCGTTCCAGTACCAGCTGTTCCTGGAGGAAAACCGATCTCACTTGCTAATTATTGGGTTGAAGGAGTTTCAAAATACAGCAAAAATCAGATCGAAGCTTGGAAGTTTTTAAAATTTTTAACTGAAAAAGAAAATCTAACTAAGCTTTATGAACTTCAGGCAAAAGAGCGCCTTTTTGGCGAGCCATATAGCCGGGTTGACTTGGCAAATTTGTTGGTTCAAAATGAATATATTGGGGCGGTGATAAAGCAAGCTGACAACTTTGTCAGTTTGCCTTTGGTTTCTCGCACCTTTGATAATGGTTTAAATGATCAGATTATAAAATATTTAGAAAATGCTGTAAATAGTACCATTCAGGGAGTGAGTTATAATGAAGCGCTAAAGACTGCTCAAGAGGGAGTTAAGCAAGTTTTTACTAAATATAAACTATGAAATTACCGTTTTTTTCTCAAAAAAAACAAGAAAATGAAATCTATTTAGGGATTTTTTTAAAACAATCAAAGGGAACAGTTTTGATTTTTGAAAAAAGTAGTCATCAATTAATAATTACTGAAAAAGTAAATTTTTCTTACACTAATGGTTGGGAAAATTTAGTTGAAGACATTGATGAAGCTCTTTTTCAGCTGGAAAAAAAATTAACAGATAAAAATATAGAATTTAAAAAAACCATTTTTTTTGTTTACTCACACCTAATTGATGAAAAAACTGGAGAGATAAAAAAACCATATTTAGAGAAAATTAAACAATTAGTAAAAGAGCTGGATTTAGAAGCAATGGGTTATATTGAGGTTTTTGAGGCAGTTAATTATTTTTTTCAAAAAAAAGAAGAAACATCATTGACATCGATTTTACTTGAATTAGATGATAATCAATTGACTTTTTTTGTATATAAATCAGGAAAATTAGAATACAAGAAAACTGTAGCAAGAACAGATGATGTCATTGAAGATTTTATTGAAGCAAGTAGTGATATAAAAGGTAAAATGATATTTCCTTCGCGAATAATTATTTATGATTCAGATAATCTTGATGATACGATTGCTTTGTTTATTGCTCATCGTTGGGAAAAAGAGTATTTTATCCAAATGCCTAAAATGACCGTTTTAAAGGAAGATGAGTTGATTGAAGGACTGCGGATGTTGTTTGACAGCCAAATTAACAAGACAAAAGCTGCAGAAATTGTTGATGAGACGAATGTTGATAAAAATAAAAAAGAAGAAACTTTTGGCTTTGTCATTGGTGAGGATATTGAGGAAAGATTAATTGAGGAAAAAAAACCTGAGAAAAAATCACAATGGCCAAAGATTTCTTTTGTTTTTCCAAAAATTTCTCCACCTGATTATTTTAAAGATTTATCCTTGATCAAGGGTAAATTGACAGTGATTTTGGGATTATTAATTATTTTTTTAAGTCTTTTTATTAATGAATACTTTTACCATAAAGCAGAATTAACAATTTTTTTGCCTAACAAGATAATTGAAAAAACATTATTGGAATCAATTGATTATAAAACTGCCTCAACTACAGCTAATTTTTCTCAAACTATTACTACTTCAGGAAAAAAGGATGTTGGTGAAAAAGCTAAAGGAGTCGTCACTATTCATAACTTTGATGATCAAGAAAAAACTTTTAGCAAAGGAACGGTTTTAACTGCTTCAAACTTAAAATTTGTTTTGGATACTGATGTTAAAGTTGCCTCAGCGACATTAACTGCTGATGGATCAGCTAAATTGCCAGGTAAAAAAGACGCGACCATTACTGCCCAAGAGATTGGACCAGAGTCAAATTTATCAAAAGGAACAAAATTTAAGATTGCTGATCTGTCTATTAATACTTATTTTGCCATCAATGCTAATGATTTAACTGGCGGAACTAAAAAGCAAATTCGCACGGTTTCCTCAACTGATATAGCTACTCTTGAGGATAAGATTTTAGAAAAAGCCAAAACAGAAAATAAACAAAATCTTTTCTCATCAAGCGATGTTTTGATTCCTGAGTTATCCCAGGTTGATTTTATAGAAAAAAAATATTCAGCAGAGCTTGGTGAGGAAGCTGACTCTGTCAGTTTAAATGCCAAGGTTAATCTGACCTATTTTGCTTATAATAAAAATAATTTACTAGATACTTTACAAAATAATTTAAAAGATGGTTTGGATCAAGAATTTTCTTTGGAAAAAAATAACATTAACTATAAAATCAAGGATATAAAAAAAGAAAATCATCAGTTAAAATTGACTATTGAAGCAAAAGGAAAAGCGATTAAGAAAATCGATCAAAATAAATTAATCTCAGAAGTTTTAGGCAAGAGCCAAAAAAATCTTGAG
>JBNASR010000054.1:0-4937 GCA_049717425.1 Microgenomates group bacterium
GTAAATATTTTTGGCCAGTCATCATGGGTTTTAGCAAAAGTTATTATTATTATCTTTATTATTATTCCCTACTCTTATTTTTTGTACAATAAATTTATTTGGAGAAAGTAATTTTTTTTATTATTCTTTAGTGACATATTCTTTGGATACCCAACCCTCAGAAAAATCACCAGAGATTAAAGCATCAGGA
This sequence comes from Microgenomates group bacterium, assembly GCA_049717425.1. GTDB lineage: Bacteria > Patescibacteriota > Microgenomatia > UBA1406 > GWC2-37-13 > GWC2-37-13. Next base: position 191 of record JBNASR010000054.1, read on the forward strand.
TTACCATTAAATTTTATTTTATACCAACCGTCTTTCTCCCCTAAAAATTCAAATTTTTCACCCACTTTGACTTTTGCCTCTTCGGTGGCATTAATTGAGGCATCAGCTCTAACCCGCAGCCAACCTTGAGGATTATTATTGATTATTATCATTGTTTTTGTTGGTTGAGCGCTTTCTGAGGCAGTTTTTTGTTTTTCCAAATCAGTTAATTGTTTTTGACTTTGATCAAGGGCTAATTTAAAAACAGCATTGATTCGATAGTTAGCATAAACTCTAATTTTTTGTGTCCGACGGAAAAAACCTGGCATAAATACTGAGAGCTCATGAATGCCATCAGTAACATCCTGCAAGATAAGCGGTGCTACTCCTTTTTCATCATTATCAAGACTAACAATTGCTCCTTGAGGATCAGTTTCAACATAAATTTCACCAAAATTTTTGTTTGAAGTTTTCATTTGTTCTGTTGTTATGATTTCGCCTGCAGTTAAGATATCAGAAGATCCAAGTTCACGATTAACATAGGTAAGACTATTTTTAAAAACATTAACCTTTCCATTCCAAGAAGCAGTTTCGGTAGCGACTCCTTCTGGAATAAGCTTTATTAGATGTTCACCTGCTTTTATTTTATTGTTATATGGAGTTTTACCAACAATGACATTGTCAATAAAAACACTGGTTGTTGGCGAAGACGTAATTTTTATTACACCATAATTATTTTGTCTATCTAAGATAAAAAAACGAATCAAAATAAAAATGACAAAAACGATAACTAATGTTAACAGTACTACTAATTTTTGTTTCATATAATGATTGTATTTTAATTTTAAAAATAATTCAATATTTCTCAATTATTTTGTTATCATATATCATATGATTAAGGAAAAAATTGCTGAAAAATTATATGATTTTTTAAAGGAAAATGATCTTGAAGAAAAGGTTGAGTCAGAGCTTGACATACCCAGCAACATAAACTTTGGTGACTACTCAACTTCTCTGGCTTTAAAATTAACTAAATTTTTTAAAAAAAATCCTCTTGAGATTGCTCAAAAAATCAAAGACTATTTTGAAAAAACTGATTTTTTGGAAAAAATTGAAGTTTTAAGCCCAGGATTTATTAATTTTTTTCTTAAAAAAGAACAGTTAATAAAAAAAATTACTAAATTTACAAGAAATGAATTTGAATTTTTCCATTATCATCTTGGCCCAAACAAAAAAATCATGATTGAATTTGCTCATCCAAATACTCACAAACTTTTTCATATTGGTCATTTAAGAAATATCTCAACTGGTGAGGCTTTGGTGAGAATTTTTGAGGCTTTGGGCAATCAAGTGATTAGAGCAAATTATCAAGGCGATATTGGTCTTCATATTGCTAAATGTTTATATGCGATAAAAAAGAAAAATTTTGATTTAAATCAATTTAAAACACTTGAAGAAAAAATTACCTTTATTGGGAAAATGTATACTGAGGGCACAAAAGCTTATGAAGAAAATGCGACGGCCAAAAAAGAAATCATAAAAATTAATCAACAAATTTATAATCAAGATCAAGAAATTATGCCTTTGTGGATTGAAACAAGACAATGGAGTTTGGATTATTTTGAAAAGATTTATAAAAGAGTTGATAGTCATTTTGATCGTTTATATTTTGAAAGCGAAATGGCCAAGAGAGCGATTGAAATCTGTCAACAGGCTTTAGAGAAAGGGATTTTGGAAAAAAGTCAAGGAGCAATTGTTTTTAATGGAAAAAAATATGGATTGGACACAAGAGTTTTTATTAATTCTTTGGGATATCCAACCTATGAAGGCAAAGAATTAGCTTTAGCAGAAAAAGAGTTTAGTGAGTTTGGCGAATTGGATAAAAATATTCACTGTGTCACTCCTGAGCAAACGAGTTTTTTTAAAGTCACTTTTAAAGTCCAGGAATTAATTAATCCAAAAATTTCCGGTAAACAACTTCACCTTGCTTATGAATGGGTAAATTTAAAAACTGGTAAAATGTCTTCTCGAGAAGGCAATGTTGTTGAGGCTAATTGGCTAATTGATCAGATTAAAGAAAAAATTATTGAAAAATTTAAATGTGATGAAAACACAGCAGAGATTTTAGCAGTCGCCTCAGCTAAATATTCTTTTTTAAAAAGTAGTTTAAAAACGCCGATTAATTTTGATATTGAAGAATCAGTAGCTATTGAAGGTAATTCAGCGCCATATTTAATCTACACTTTTGTTCGCTGTCTTTCAGTATTGGAAAAAGCCCAAGTTAATTTTAATGAAGTGAATTTAGATGATTACTTTTTATTAAATAATGAAGAATTATTAATCATTCGTTTACTTTACCAATTTAGTGAGGTAGTTTTAAAATCAGCTCAAGAATTCGCGCCTAATTTAGTTGCTGGTTATCTTTATAATTTAGCTTCTCAATATAATCTTTTTTATCAAAAAAATCCTATTTTAAAAGCAGATGAAAAAATTAGAAATTTAAGATTATTGATTACCAAAGCAACTGCAAATATCATAAAAAAAGGATTAGAATTGCTGGGAATAAAAACGGTCAATAAAATGTAAAGAAGTCTATAAAGTCGAAAGTCATAAAGTCATAAAGTTATAAAGTTTGTAAAGTTTGTAAAGAAGGTAACTTTATAGACTTTAAGACTTTATAAACTTTATAAACTAATATGGCTTTTTTTGTTTGTTCAAATTGCGGTTTTGGATCAGCCTCATGGTATGGTAAATGTCCTGAATGTGGCAGCTGGAATACATTAGTGGAAAAACCAGAGTTTGATAAAACTACAAAAACCAAAAATGAACCTGTAAAAAAAATTAGCATCACTTCTTTTAAAAATATAAAAAATGAAAAAAAATTAAGAATTAAAACTGGAATTTTTGAGTTTGATCGAGTTTTGGGTGGAGGGATTGTTGAGGGCGAGGTGATTTTGCTCACAGGTGAGCCAGGGATTGGTAAATCAACCTTAGTTTTGCAAGTTTTAGATAAGCTTCGTGTTCTTTATATCTCAGGGGAAGAGTCAGGGGAGCAAGTAAAAAATCGAGCCACAAGACTCAATGTCAATCTTGAAAACTTTCTTTTTTCCAGTGATTTACAAATTGAAGGCATTGTTGAATCAATTGAGGAAATTAGGGATAAAATTGATATTGTTGTTATTGACTCTATTCAAACTCTTTATTCAAAAGAAATAGAAGGAGTCGCCGGTAGCATCAACCAATTAAAACAAGTAACAAAAATTTTGATTAATCTAGCTAAAAAAAATAATTTACCAATTTTAATCATAGGTCATATTACCAAAGAAGGTGAAATCGCCGGTCCAAAAACTTTGGAGCATTTTGTTGACTGTGTTTTAAACTTTGAAGGAGAAAAAATTTCCAACTATCGCCTACTTCGAGCTTTAAAAAATCGCTTTGGCTCAACTGATGAAATAGGAATTTTTGAGATGACCTCAACAGGTTTAAAAGAGGTGAACAATCCGTTAGTGTTTTTGGAAAACAAAAAAGTTTATGAACCAGGCAAAACCATTGTTGGTGTGGCTGAAGGCAAAAGACCATTGTTTTTTGAAATTCAAACATTGGTGGTGCCAACGATTTTGGCGGTGCCACGCCGGGTTGTGAAGGGATTTGATTACAATAAGGTATTGTTATTGTTAGCAGTTATCAGAAAAAATCTTCATTTAGTTTTAGATAAATATGATATCTATGTTAATGTGGTTGGTGGAGTTTCAATCAAAAGCACCAGCGCTGATTTAGGACTGATTGCTTCAATTGTTTCTTCAATAAAAAATAAACCAATTGATAATAGTTGGCTTTTTGTCGGTGAAGTTGGTTTGCTGGGTGAAGTAAGAAAAACTTATTTTGAAGAAAAAATCATTACTGAAGGCAAAAGACTTGGCTTTAAAAAAATTTTCTCAAGTGAAAATATTGACAATGTAAAGCAGCTCAAAAACTTAATCTAACTTGTTATAAAAAACTTTCTCAATTACTGATTTTTTTCCATTGGCACCGATAAGCTCAATTGTTAGTTTGTTAACTTTTTGAGTTAAAGGGAAATCATATTTAAAAACGCCATTTTTATCTTGATAGATTCTTTGGCCAGCAATATTGATAATAGTATCTTTATTAGTTTTACCAATGATAGTAATTTTGTCTTGACGAACAAATCTATCGGTTGTTGGCGAGATTAAAGTTAATGATGGCGGTTTAAAATAAAGATAAAATTGATAACTAAAATAACTAAAAAAAAATAAACCTAGCAAAACAAAAATTGTAGTAATAATTTTTTTTGTTTCTGGAGTTAGATATTTTGCTGAAACTTTTTCTTTAAATTTTATCTCCTCTTTTTTTTCAAAATCGCGCCGAAAAAAGGCCAACATTTTTTCCTCATTAAGTCCAAGCAATCTTGAATAATTTTTAATTATGCCAATAATGTATATTTTTGATGAAAAATAATTCCATTTTTCTTCTTCCAGTGCTTTTAAATACTTTTCTCTGACTTTTAATTTTTTTTCAATATCTTTTAGAGTTAGATTAAGATTTAGTCTTTGTTTTTGAAGAATTTTGCCAACAGAGAGCATATCTTTAAATTATACCTTATACTCGACCAGTATATTCACCTGTTTCTGGATTAATGCTAATTGTTTCGCCAACTTTAATAAATAAAGGCACCATAACTGTGGCACCAGTTTCGACTTTAGCTGGTTTTTTTGCTCCAGAGACTGTATCGCCTTTAACAGCATCTTCA
>JBNASR010000055.1:0-4890 GCA_049717425.1 Microgenomates group bacterium
GCCTAATTTTATGGGCGCAAGAGAGAGGGCTCGTGATAGCCAAAGAAAATCGGATCTTAAACAAATTCAAAAAGCTTTGGAGATGTATAAACAAGATCAAACATTACCAGCTTATCCAACAAGCATTCCAATTACTCCTGGGCTTTGCTGGTCATCTGGCGGAGTAGGAGCAACTTGCCCTTCAGGAAATATTTATATGAATAAATTTCCAACAGATCCATCACCTGGTAAACGATATTATTATTCTGTTGATAACACAAATCTTAATTACACTCTTTGCGCTTGTTTAGAAAACAAAGCTGATCCTGATGGGATAACAAATTGTAGTCCTTGTGGAAGTTGTAGTAGTGGCAAATGTTATATTGTCACACAACCTTAAAAAATTTTAATTATAATTTTTATTATTATGATTAAAAAAGCTTTTACCTTACTTGAACTTTTGGTAGTTATTGGTATTATTGCCATTTTAGTTGCCCTTGGAACCACATCTTATTCAACAGCTCAAAAAAAATCACGTGATGCCAAAAGAAAAAGTGATCTAAAAGCAATTCAAAACGCGCTTGAGCAATATTATTCTATTTGTAGCTATGTTTATCCAACACCAGCAGCAGGTTACGTACCCTCGTCAATTATCTGCAACAATCCATACACAGTAATAATGAGCTCAACTCCTAAGGATCCAAAAACTGGAGTATCATACAAAATGACTCAAAATACTAGTGGCGATTATACAATTTGTGCGCCTAATACTCCACCACTTGAAACTGAATCAGTTAGTTCATATTGTTTGACAAATCAACAATGAAAAAAAAATTATGCTTTACACTAATTGAAATTTTAGTTGTCGCAACAATAATTGGTTTGTTAGCAGCAGCCGCTTCAATTAGCTATAGTGTTTTATCTAAACAATCTCGTGACAGTCGAAGAAAAACTGATTTAGAGCAAATTCGCTCTGCTTTAGAGATGTATCGAAGCAATAACGATAATTATCCAACCGATCTTAATGGTTTAACTACTCCAGTTGTTTATTTACAAAAAATTCCCCAAGATCCAAAATCACCTCAATACTCATACGCATATTTATATATCTCCAATTCTGACTATACAATTGGTGCTTATCTTGAATCGGCTTCAACAACCTGCCAACAGGTATTAGTTTGTGGAGCTGCCAATTGTAATTATTGTCTGGGACCTTTTGGTCAAAAATAAAATGAACAAAGCTTTTACCTTAATTGAGGTTTTAATTATTGTTTTAATCATCTCTTTTTTTACTGGTTTTTCAATTGCCAGTTATAATAGCTTTACACAACAACAAAAACTAAAAAAAGAAGCCATTAGATTAAAAAGTGTCATTGAATTAGCAAGAAAAAAAGCAATTAGTTCTGATATCTATGATCCATCCTGTTCAAATTATCAAGGATATAAGGTAAGGATAAACTCTAATTTTTATGATTTAATCTTTATTTGCGATAATCCAAAAACTTTGCAAACTTATAATTTAGAAAAAAATATCAACATTATTTTAGGTACTGGAGAAATTATCTTCCCAATATTAGGTAGAAATATCAAAATTAACATCTATACTATTAGATTCAAGAATAATATTAACAATAACTGCATAGATTTATTTTTGGATACCCTAGGTAATGTTGATATCGGAAAACCAAGTTCATGTTATCGAGAAAGAATACCTGTTGAGCCCTCTATTGGGCCTACTTTGAACCTTTATTATTAATATTATAAATATTCAAAATCTATGTTAACGAAAAATAAAGCTTTTTCTTTAATTGAAGTATTGGTTTTTGTTAGTATTTTGATGGTCTTTTTTGTTAGTGCCTTAAGTGTTGTTGCTTTTAGTCTGAAAAATTTAAAGTCCAGTGAATACAAAATCTTGGCCTCTTATTATGCTCAGCAAGCAGTTGAATGGTTAAATGCAGAAAAATGGACTGATTGGAATAATTTTTTCTCAAAAAGTAACCATAATTATTGTATAAACACTCTTTCGTGGAATAGTATTGGAAATTGTGATAGCAATTTTGGTATCCCAGCAATTTTTAAAAGAGAATTATCCCTCACTACCATTAATAATAATCAAATAGAAGCTCAAATTAATGTTTATTGGTTTGACATAAACAAACAACAAATTTTAACAGTTAAAAGAATCTTCAATCAACTAGAATAATTTATGAAAAAAAGTTTTACTTTAGTGGAAATGATTATTGTTATTGGAATAATCTCTTTAATTATTCCAACAATTTTTGTGTTGATTTTTACGATAATTAACCAGCAAACTAAAGTTTATAGATTATCAATTGTAAAAACTGATGGCGATTATATTTTAAATGCTATTTCAGATACTATTAGAAATAATGCCATTAGTATTCATTCAGCGACCCCACCTTCAAATAATAATATTATTTGTGATAATGTTCAAACTGTTGATTTATTAACCGCCATCTATTTTTTAGACAAAAATAATCAATGGTTTGGTTATTCATTTAATAATGGCAATATCTCCTCATCATCAGCAACAACAACAATTAATTTAAATTCAGTTAAAACTCTTATCAATAACTTTAATATCGGTTGTAGCCGAAACAATCCATATTCATATTCATTAGTTAATGTCTCCTTTGATATTTGCTATAAAACAGGAGCTAATACTTGTTCATCGGCCCGAGCTAATGAAACTGTTACTTTACATTATCAATCGACAATTAATTTGAAAAATTTATAAAATCGCTTGAGTATTTTTATTTAATTTTGTTATATTAAAAGTATGGCAGATAATTTTTTTTCTTTAACAATTGGTGAAGAATATATCACTATCGTTGATGGTAAAGAAAAAAATAACTTTTTATTGATTGATAACTTAGTTAAAATTAACAATCAACCAATTTTTTATAATTCAGATCTTGAAAAGACTCAAGAAGAAGTTGCAGAAAAGATAAGACAAGCCGTCTTAAATCTTGAAATCAATAAAAAAAATGTCAATATTATTATCCCTGATTCGATCACCTACAATCAAATTTTAAAAATGCCTAATCTTAATGAAAAAGAATTAATTTCGGCAATAAAATATCAAGCTGATCAATTTGTACCTATCCCTATCAATGAAGCCAATATTGATTTGGAAATCATTGATGAAAATAAACAAGAAAATAAACTATTAATATTGATAGTTGCTGCTCATAAAACGATCGTTCAAAAAATCCAAAATACAATTGAACTAGCCGGCTTAATACCTGACTCAATTGAAACTGAAATTTCGGCTAATTTACGATTCTTTAATAGTTTTTCCCAACAATTAGTCAACAAATCAGCTAAAAATTATTTATTAGTTAATCTTGACCTTCATTCATCACTTTTAACTCTGATTGATAATGAAAAAAATATTCCTATTAAAAATCATCAAATTCCTCTTGGCTATCAATTGTTTTTAAAAGAACTAATGATTAATGGTAATATTGACACAAATAAAGCCAGGACAATTTTGCAAGAATATTTACCAAATCATCAATCGAGTTTGCCTGTTGAAACAATAATAGATCCAATTTTAAAGGAGTTTACTAATGAAATTAAACGATTTATAGATTTAACAACTAACCCGCAAATTATTATTATTAATTATGGAGCTTCTTTTCCAGCGTTGCCAATTTTAATTAGCAATAGTTTAAATTTAAAATCAACAGTTATTGACCCCACATCAATAATTAAAGCCAAATTTGATATCAATACTATCAAATCAGATTTACCCTTTTTTATCTCTAGTTTTGGTGGTAATTTAAGATAATTTATGATAAAAAGAAAAAAAATAAACCTAATTATTAACCGCGAAGATTACCAAAAGTACGAGCAATTTTTTCAACATTTTAAAATTGCCTTTTATATATTTGCATCAATATTTATTCTTTTATCGATAATTTTTTTTATCATAATTAAAAATAAAGTTGATAATGAAAATAAACTAATAAACCAGAAAAAATTTTTTCTACAGACTATTAATCAAAAAACTCAAGATTTAGCAAAATTAAACTATTTACAACAAAAATATCAGGATTTAAAAACTTTCTTAAAAGATGATGCCTTTTCGGCTAATTATTATGATTTATTAAGTACGGCTATTAAACAAAGCAGCGAAGAGGCAGCTTTAAAATCATTTAATATTGATAAATCGCGGGAAGTAGGCTTTACCGTAGTTTTTTCAGATTTTAATAGTCTTAGAGGATTTTTAAAATTTATTGAATCAACTGTTTTTTTGAATAATTTTGAGACGCTTGTTTTAAAAAGCTATAATATTACCGGTGCTCGTGAAAACACAAAAGAAACCTATGAATTAAATTTTGAAGGTAAATTTAAACCTTTATCTAAAACTTATGAAAATTAAAATCAATTCATACCTTCGTCAGTTAATTAAAGAAAATTATTTTTATTTTATTGGTTTTTTTGTTTTAAGCATTTTTTTTCTATTAATTTTAGTACTTGGTATCAACAAAATTAATACACTTAATCAAAACATTGAAAAACTGAGTAGTGAAGTCAACAATCTTAATAAAAAGTATCAGCTAATTAACACCATCATTCCTGATGAACAAATCTTAGATGAAGATATGAAAGTTCTTAATGCTCTTATTCCAAATAGTGAAGATTATTTTAGTATCATCTTTGCTTTAGAAAATCTCTCCCAAAAAACTGGTTTTATCATCACTGGTTATACAGTAAATATCAGTCAATCAACGCCTAACAAATTAAGATTGGTGGTCAATGGAGTAGGTGATACTGATGCTTTTTTAAAATTTTTGCAAAATTATCAGTTTGGCGGGGGCAGACTAATCACCTCAGATAAAATCACCCTATCCCAAAATCTTAATGGAGCAATTAAACTTGATT
>JBNASR010000056.1:0-4847 GCA_049717425.1 Microgenomates group bacterium
GAACAATTGAAAAAAAAGAATAATCGGGCTGTTGCTGGGAAAATAATTGAAACAAATGATTCGCTAATAAAAATTAAAAATGATAATAATGAAATTTTTGAGATAAAACCAGATGAAACAATTACCAAATATTATCAAATTATAGACAATAATCAAAAATCAATAAAAAAAACTGATTTGAAAAAAGATGATTATATTATTGTTTCAGGAATTATTAATGATAAAACGATTATGCCAAATTCTATCTTTGTTGATCAACCGTATTTAGTTGAAAGTGGAAAGATAGTTGAGATTGATAAAGAAAATTATGATTTAAAAGTTTTAGCGGCTGATAAAACAGTTTATACTATAAGTATCGAAAATACTACAAAACAACAAATTCTTAACATTAAAAATTTAGAAATTGAAAGATCGGGATTTTCAAAAATTATAATTGGTGACTTTATTCATTTTACAGCTAAAATCAAAGGAGATGAAAAAGATAATACTTATTCCGCTGAAAAAACTCTGATCATTCCGCAGGAATTTTTTATGAAATAAAATATGTTAAATTTTTTTAAAAAATTTTTTGACTACAACTACCGAGAAATTCAGAGATTAAAAAAAAAGGTTGAACAAATTAATGCTTTAGAGGATAAAGTAAGAGTTTTAAAAGATGAAGATTTTAAAAAAGAAACTGAAAAATTAAAAGAAAAAATCGCCGGTGATAAAAATAAACTTGATGAAAATTTAGTTTGGGCTTATGCATTGGTTCGGGAGGCTTCAAGAAGGGTTTTGGGTCAGCGTCACTTTGATGTCCAGTTGATGGCGGCAATTGCTTTGCACGAAGGCAAAATTGCTGAGCAAAAAACAGGTGAGGGTAAGACTCTTTCAGCTGTACCAGCTTTGTATCTTAATGCTTTAACTGGTAAAAGTGTTCATTTGGTGACTGTGAATGATTATTTAGCTAGGCGTGATGCTGGCTGGATGGGTAAGATTTTTCATTTTTTAGGGTTAACTGTTTCTTCAATTATTTCTGACAGATCTTTTTTGTATGATCCAAATTTTCAAGATGATGAAGCTTTAGATTGGCGATTAAAAAATCTTCGACCAATTACTCGCAAACAAGCTTATCAAGCAGATATTGTCTATGGAATTAATAGTGAGTTTGGATTTGATTATTTGCGTGATAACATGGCTATCAATGAAAATGAATTAGTCCAGCGGGGTTTTTATTTTGCCATTATTGATGAGGCTGATTCAGTTTTAATTGATGAGGCTCGAACTCCTCATATTATTTCTGCTCCATATGATGAGGATGTTAGTAAATATTATCAATATGCTTCAATTGTTGAAAAATTAGATGATAAAACTGATTATCTAGTTGATGAAAAATTAAAAACAGCTAATTTAACTGAAAAGGGGATTGAAAAAATTGAGAAAATTTTAGGAGTAAAAAATATATATGAAAAAGATTTTGATACTCTTTTTCATATTGAGGCGGCTTTAAAGGCAAAAACTCTTTTTAAAAAAGATAAAGATTATATTGTCAAGGATGGCGAGGTGATTATTGTTGATGAGTTTACAGGAAGACTTTTGCATGGTCGACGTTTTTCTGAAGGGCTTCATCAGGCAATTGAGGCAAAAGAGAAAGTACCCATTAAACAAGAGTCAAAAACTTTAGCAACGGTGTCTTTGCAAAATTATTTTCGTATGTATGAAAAATTGGCTGGAATGACTGGTACAGCTGCAACTGAAGCAGAAGAGTTTCATAAAATTTATAAAACTGAGGTCGTGGTTATTCCTACTCATCGACCAATGATCAGAAAAGACTTGCCTGATATGATTTATAAGACGGAAACCGCTAAATTTAAAGCTGTTGTTGAGCGGATTGCTCAAGCCTACCAGATTGGTCGGCCAGTTTTAGTTGGAACAACTTCAATTGAAAAAAATGAGTATTTGTCAAGATTATTAAAACAAAAAGGCATTCCTCATCAGCTTTTAAATGCTAAAAATCATGAAAAAGAAGCTTCAATTATTGCCCAGGCAGGAAAAAAAGGTGCAGTCACTGTTGCCACCAATATGGCGGGACGTGGTGTTGATATTATTCTTGGTGGTCAGCCAGAGGAAAATGATATTAAAAAATGGCAAAAAAGTCATGATGAGGTGGTTTCTTTGGGTGGATTGTTGGTTATTGGTACAGAGCGCCATGAATCACGAAGAATTGATAATCAACTGCGAGGCCGGGCTGGTCGACAAGGTGATCCGGGTGAGTCAGTTTTTTATGTTTCCCTTGAGGATGATTTAATGAGAATATTTGGTGGCGAGCAGATTTCCGGACTGATGAGTTTTTTAAATTTTCCTGAAGATCAGCCTTTATCTCATCCTTTAGTCTCCAAAGCGATTGAGCAAGCTCAAGTGAAAGTAGAGGGATTTAATTTTGATATCCGAAAACATTTAGTTGATTATGATGATGTTTTAAATAAACAAAGAGAAATAGTTTATACCAGACGCCGAAAAATTCTTTTGGAAAAAGGTGATAGTTTTTATCAGATTATTTTTGAGATTTTTGCTGAAGAGATCACTCGGTTAGTTAATAATTATTTTTCACTTGATGATTTAAATGCTGATTTTGATTCATTTATTAAGGAATTATCGTTATTGCTTCCAGTTAGCAAAAAAGAGATCATTAGTTATTTTGAAAATAAAGATAGTCAAGGCTTAATTGAGTTTTTAAATAAAAAAGTCAAACAAGAGTTTAAAAAAAGAGAAAAAAACTATGGTCAGGAAGTTTGGCAGCAAGTGGTTAAATCAATATTTTTATCAACAATTGATAAATATTGGATGGATCATTTGACAGCCATTGATGATTTGCGAGAAGGAATAAATCTGCGTGGCTATGCTCAGCTTGATCCTTTGGTGGAATATAAAAATGAAGCTTATGGAATGTTTGAAAAACTTCTAAGTGATATTGATTTTGAGATAACTAGACGAATTTTAAAAGTAGAATTGACAAATTTTTTAGCACCAGCGCAAGAAAATATTAATCAAACTGATCTTGTTTTTAAATCAGCCTCAGCAATTGATCCTTTTAAAAAACAGCAAATACCTGCCAATCAGGAAAAAATATCTTTGCCTAAAAAAAATCAGCATAAGTTGGGGAGAAATGATCCCTGCTGGTGTGGTAGTGGAAAAAAATATAAAAAATGTCATTGGCCAAACTGATTTTTATATTGACAATTTTTTAAAAGCTGTATTATAATTATTTTATAGTTAGGAATTTTAAACTAACTATGACTGAGGTTTTGAAAGCTCCTTTTGATATGGAAACTGATTGGATAAATGCCTTGTTTCTTCTTTTTTTTGCTCCTTTTTTTGCTTTAATGGGAAAGTAATTTATTTGACAGTGACGCTTTTGGCTAAGTTGCGGGGTTTGTCTGGATCAAGGTTTCTTTCTAAAGTCAGATAGTATCCAAAAAGTTGAGTAACAACAACATTTGGAATAATGGTTGCTAGCTGGCAATTTTTTACTTCAATGATTTCATCATAAACTGGATTTTTTTGCTTGTTATTCCAATTAAGTATCCTCCTTAATGCATAAAAGAAAATAGATTATTGCTAGGTTTAGCAGTAAAAGATTTAGTCGCCAAGATGCATTTTTCATGACCTGTATTAATTAAGATGTTATAATCAGCTTGTTAATACAAAGTTGATTGCAAGATATTAGTAATTGTTAATGTTTTTGCTTTTTTTCTTTTATTTTATTTATTTCTATTGCAGAAATGATACCAATTGTTTCTCCACCAGATTGACATAGAGCAATCACTAAACTTTTTGAAGTTAGAGAGTTTGTTAAATAGAAAAATTTAGATGCTAAACTGGAATTTATATGACGATTGGCAAATTTAAGAAAAAAGATAAGTGGTGTAGTTAACAAACAATAAATTTGATTTTTTTGGCTTTTAAATTTTTATCATAAAGTTAAGATTTTTTTTAGTGAAAGATACAAAAGTTTATTATCTTCAAGAAAATGAAGTTTTTTGGTGTGCAATAAAATTGTTGCATAATCTGAGGTAATAAAACATTGCTGATTTACCTTCATTGACTTCAAAAATTAATTGCGAACTATTTTTAATGGTATAGATTTCTTCAGTTTTTGGAAAATAAATTATTGAATTATGAAAAATGAAAATATTTTTTGATAGTTAAAATGAGGATGACAGCAGCATCAGTGACGCCGCCATGAGTAGCCCAACGAGTGTGACCAATTCCAGATGTCGAGTTAATTTTTTTAATTTTAGTCTCTCCAATTTTTCTAGTGTACTTTTCAAGATAAAAATGATGATTGTTTTTAATTACTAAACACCAGGAGTCATAACCACGGTACTCAAATGATTTTAAACCCTCAATGACAGTTTAACCAACATCATTTTTTTATCATTTATAACTCAAAAATTCCAAACATAATTTTTTAAAACAAACTAATTTGATTGTCTTGTTTTTGAGCTTTTGGTTCTTTTTTTTCTTCGCCGAAAAATCTTTTTGCAAGTGAGTAAATCTGATATTTTTCAAAAAATTCTTTTAATTTTTTATTAAAACCATTGAATCTCATTTTTTCAATATCAATCTCAATTGGTACATTGGTGATAATTGTTGCCAATTTTTTTGATAAAAAAACATTTTCTTTTTCTTTAATAAGTATTTTTTTTATTTTTTCTGAGTCAATTTTGTCTAAGTTTTGATAGATATTGTCAACGTTGCCAAATTGTTTTATCAATTTAGAAGCAGTAACAGGCCCGATGCCTTTGGCGCCGGGATAGTTGTCTGAGGGGTCACCAACAAGAGCTTTGTAATCGACAATTTGCTCA
>JBNASR010000057.1:0-4676 GCA_049717425.1 Microgenomates group bacterium
TCATAGTATAATTATACTGTGAAAAAGCAAATAAAAATTATTCCTTACTCTAAAATTTTTTCTTATAAAAATTTATATCAAGAAAAAAAATCAGTTTTAATAGGTGGCTGTTTTGATTTACTTCATTATGGCCACTTACAATTTTTAAAAAAGGCTAAAGAGATTGGTGAGTTTTTAATTGTTGCTTTAGAATCAGATGATTTTATTAGAAAATACAAAAAAAGAGAGCCAATTCACACTCAAGATGAACGAGCTGAGATTTTAGCGAGTTTAGTAATGGTTGATTTGGTTATTAAATTACCTTTGTTTTCAAAAGATGATGATTATTTTCAAATGGTAAAAAATATCCATCCAAAAATTATTGCCGCAACAGCTGGTGATCCGCAACTGGAAAACAAAAAAAAGCAAATTGAAAATCTTGGCGGCCAATTAAAAATCGTGATTGATTTATTAAAAAGATTTTCCACAAGAAAAATTTTAATTGATTTTAATTTATGAGATTATTTTTAGCCATTCCCATTCCAGAAAAAATTAAATTAAAATTAGAAAAACAAATTGCTGATATTAAAAAAGATTATCCCCAGTTTAACTGGGTATCAAATGAAAACTTTCACATTACTGTTCATTTTTTTGGGGAGAGAAATGATGTTGAGAAAATTATCACAAAAATTAAAAATCTTCTTTGGAATCAGTCAACTTTTTATCTTTATTCTTTTGAGCTTGATGTTTTTGTTAATCACAAATTAATTACTTATTTAAATTTTCGGCGTCAAAAAGAGATTGAAGATCTTGCTTATCTAATAAAATCAAATTTTGAAATAAATTACCATCCACAAAAGTTTGTTCCTCATCTGACTTTAGCTCGCGGCCCTCGATCATCAAAACAACAATATTTTGCTTTACAAAGAAAACTTAAAAAAACTAAAATTGATATTTCTTTTCCTGTTGAAAAATTAATCCTATTTGAAAGTATTTTAACTGGAAAAAAACCTTTTTACAAAGAAATTGCTAGTTTTTCTTTTTTAAAATAAAAAGGACAGAATCTTTTTTTAAAAAGACTCTGTCCTTATTGAAAAAAAATATTTATCAAGCTGCACCAATCTTGTACATCCCAGTTCCACAATCTGGACATTTAGCTTTCATGGCTGGCTTACCATTTTTCATAGTTACTTTTTCTGGATTAGCTACTTCTTTTTTGGCTCGACATTTGACGCAGTACATTGTTGCCATATTTTTTTCACCCCCTTCCTAAAGCTTTAAAGACTCACTAATTTGTTATTTAATCAGCTTAGCAAAATAAAAAGCAATTTCAAGAGCAATTATCAAAACAACAATTATTAAACTTTTTCTAAAATCAATTAAAAAATATTTTTTTAACACGTCATCTTGAGTGTTTAGAGCTTTTTGATAATCTTTATTAACGTTTTCTTTTTTTGGTGACACTGGTAATGGAGATGGTTGACTAATCAAATTATTTTGCTTTAAAAGCTGTTTTTGTCGATGAAGTTTGGCTAAAATTTTTTGTTTTTTGGTTTTTTTAGGCATAAATTTAATCTATTATAAACACATTGACAGACAATTTTCAAATTTATAGAATGTTATTAATGAATAATTTTTTAATTTTTATTGTTATTTTTTGGTTAGCGGGTTTAACATACTTTTTTTTGAAGTTAAGAAATCATTATTATCGGCTAATTTCATCATCAAAAAAACAAAATTTAGATGATATCTTAGATTGGCTCTTAAACAATGATAAAAAAAATGATCAAGAAATAAAATTGTTAAAACAAAAACTTGAGGAGGAGATTAAAAAATCAAACTTTTATTTTAAAAAAATTGGTTTGGTGAGATTTAATCCTTTTTCAGGAGGAGCTAATGATCAGAGTTTTGTTTTAGCCCTTCTTGACAATCTAAATAATGGTATAATTTTAAATTTTATTTATACAAAGGAGGGTTTGCGAGTTTATACAAAAAGAGTTAACCAAGGAAAAGGAGTTGAATATCAATTATCAGATGAAGAAAAAAAAGCCATTGAAAATAGTCAGTAATTTTTTAAACTAATTATTAAAATAAAAATATGATATCTAAAAAACTGGCCTGGTGGGTAATTTTTATTATTTTTTTATTTTCCAGTGTTTCTTCGTTTTGGATTTTTTCTTCACTTGAAGCTAGCTCGGGAAAAATTATTAGTCCATTGATATCCTATCAACCACCAAAAAATGGCAACAGTCATCAACTAACAGAAGACAATTTACCAAAAACAGAGGAGTGTCCTTTAAATGGAGCATATTATTCAAAAAATCAAAAAACTAAATGGGAAAGTCGAAGACCACTTGGAGTGATGATTGAAAATCATACTGAAGCTCGACCTCAATCAGGCTTATCCTCAGCTGATGTGGTATTTGAGGCGGTCGCTGAAGGAGGCATCACTCGATTTTTAGCAGTTTTTTATTGTCAAGATGCCCCATATATTGGTCCAATCAGATCAGCGCGAATTTATTTTATAAAACTACTTCAGGGTTTTGGCAAGAATCCTCTTTATGCTCATGTTGGTGGTGCAAACACTCCAGGCCCAGCTGATGCTTTAGGGGAAATCAGAAATCTTGGTTGGGTAAATTATAATGATCTTAATCAATTTTCTGTTCCTTTTCCTTATTTTTGGCGTGACTATGAAAGACTACCTAATCGAGCTGCTGAGCACACTGTTTATTCTTCAACAGCCAAACTTTGGCAGTATGCTGAAGAAAAAAGAAATCTAACTTATGTAGATGAAGGTGGAATTGCTTGGAATAAAAATTTTGATTCTTGGAAATTTAAAGATGATGAAAAACTCTCACAAAGAGGAACGGTTAATAAAATTGATTTTGGTTTTTGGGATAATTTAGCCTCAGATTATGCAGTAATTTGGAACTATGATCAAAAAAACAATCAATATTTGCGCCTCAACGGTGGCCAACCTCATCTTGATAAAAATAACAGCAAACAAATCTCAGCTAAAAATGTAATTGTTGTTTTTGCTAAAGAATCACCAGCCAATGATGGATATCCTGGCGGCCATCTTTTATATAAAATTATTGGCAATGGCGATGCTTTAGTTTTTCAAGATGGCAATGTCATCAAAGCTAACTGGCAAAAACCAAGTGAAGATGAACAAATTAAGTTTTATGATGAAAAAAATAAAGAAATTTCGCTTGTACGCGGTCCAATCTGGATTGAAATATTGCCCATTGGTAATAAAGTTAATTACTAAAAAATATGTTAAAGCACATTATTCCTTCAAAAACTCGAAGAAAAATTTTAGAGCTTTTTTATCATCATCCCAATCAAATCTATTATTTAAGAGCAATTGTCAGAGAGACGGGGGATGAGGTGAATGCAGTAAAAAGAGAACTTGATATTTTAACTGAGGAAAAATTACTCCTTAAGGAAAAAAGACTCAATAAAACTTTTTATACTCTAAACAAAAACTATCTTTTTTATGAAGAGTTTTTGCGAATTTTTGCCAAAATGAATTTTTTATCAACTATGATTTATCAAAACCTCCCAAAAATCGGTAAAGTAAAATTTATTGCTTTATCAACAAAATTTGCCAAAAATATTGAGATTAAAGAAGATGAGATCTATCTTTTATTGGTTGGAGTGATTGTTGTCGCTGAGGTGGAAAATATTATTGGGCAGGCAGAAAAAACATTTGGTCGACCAATTAACTACACTGTGATGACTGAAGATGAGTTTAAATTTCGCAAAAAAAACAATGATCCTTTTATCTGGAGATTTTTAAAACAACCAAAAATTATGTTAGTTGGCAGTGAAGATGAGCTAATGAAGTAGTTATGAAAGATATCTTAAAATTTTTTTTTATTTTTTTTCTAATTTTATTTATTCTTTGGGTGGATCTTCCTGAAAATTTAAAAGAAAAATATCAAATTCCCAAAAATATCAAACTTGGCCCAATAAACAAACAGGTAAAAACCGTCTTAGGTCTTGATTTAAAAGGTGGCAGTCACTTAGTCTTTGATTTGGAAACGAAAAATATTAAAAAAGAGGATTTAGAAGATGCCATAAACTCAGCCCGCGACATCATTGAAAAACGAGTTAATTTTTTTGGTGTCTCTGAACCAGTGGTACAAACTTTAAAATCAGGCAATCAATATCGAGTTGTTGTTGATTTGCCAGGAATTGAAAATACTGACGAAGCAATCAATCTAATTGGAAAAACTGCCCAACTGCAGTTTATGGAAGAAAAAATCATTGACAGCAAAACAGCCACTCCAACTGCAACTTTTGTTCCAACCGAGTTAACTGGCAAATACATCAAAAAAGCAAGTTTAGTTTTTAGTCAACAAGATGGTCGGCCACAAGTGGCTTTGACTTTCACTGAAAAAGGAGCAAAACTTTTTGCTGAAATTACTAAAAGAAATGTTAACAAACCGCTGGCAATTGTAATTGATAACAGCTTAATTACGGCGCCAATTGTCAAACAAGAAATCATTGATGGCAATGCCGTAATCAGTGGCAATTTTTCTGTTGATGAAGCAAAAAAACTGGCTATTGCCATAAACTCTGGAGCACTGCCTGTGCCAGTCAAATTAATTGAACAAAAAAATATTGGGCCTACCTTAGGTCAGGATGAGGTGAGAAAAAGTGTTTATGCTGGCGCAATTGGTCTTTTGGCA
>JBNASR010000058.1:0-4655 GCA_049717425.1 Microgenomates group bacterium
TGCCTGGAGCAATTTTAAAATACAAAAAAAGGCTCTCTGGACCCCTTCTTGATCGGATTGATCTTCATGTTGATGTGGCACCAGTTGAAAAAGATGATTTAGTTGTGGAAGCAGTTTCTGAGTCAAGCAAAAGCATAAGAGAAAGAGTGATTAAAGCTCGCCAAATTCAAAAAGAGCGATTTAAAGGTTTAAGGATTTATACTAATGGTGAGATGGGGCCGTCTGAGGTAAAAAAATTTTGTCGATTTGATAAGGAGGCCATTGATCTTTTAAAACAAGCAATTACTAAGCTTTCTTTATCAGCCCGCAGTTATTTTAAGACAATTAAAGTAGCTCAAACAATTGTTGATTTGGCAGGAAAAGAGATGATTGACTCTTCAGCCATTGCCGAAGCCTTGCAATTTCGCTCTCATGATGAATAGCTCTTGACAGAAAGGAAAAAATAAATTAGGATTAGTATAATTGTTATAAATGTTATAACTTTTATATGTTAGACAAAATAAAATTATTAGCTGAAGATAGTTCAGTTAGAACCATTACTCAACCAAAGGTTAGTTTAGGTTTTACTATTCCTTCATTTTCTCAAGTATTAACTTTTATTATCCGAATTTTTTTTACAGTAGCAGGATTGGTGGCTCTGCTTTATCTTTTGCTTGGTGCTTTTGCTTGGGTGACATCAGGTGGTAATAAAGAAGCTGTTGAAAAAGCCAGAGAAAAAATCCAGGCAGCTTTAATTGGCGTAATTCTTATTTTTGCAGTTTTAGCTATTGTTGGGGTTGTCGAGCAAATTCTTGGATTAGGTCTAGGAATCACTAGAGAAATTGAATTTCCTCAACTCATTAATAGATAAATACAATAATGATAGTTCTAGCGGAAACACTTGAGTCTTCATGGAATAGTTGTATGGTTGATGGGGTGCCGACTTTAGGCTGTCTTGATGTTGTTATGGGTAATCTTTTGACAATGGCCTCAGCATTCGTCGTTTTGCTTTTATTTATTATGTTTGTTTATGGAGGATTTCAGTATTTATCTTCATTTGGTAATGCTGATAAAGTCAAAAAAGCTCAAGGGACTTTAAAGTTAGCTTTATTGGGATTTATTCTTTATGTATCAGCTTTTTTAATCTTAAAAATTATTGACATTATGTTTTTGGGAGGGAAAGGTGCTTTATTTAGGTTTAATTTAAATAATCCTTAATCATTTTTTTGGAGTGACAAAAATTACTTTTACTCCTTCATCCTCAGGCAAAGGCGAGATCACTTTGTTTTTTTCTTTAATAAAATTAATTCCAACAAAAATAATCAAAGCTAAACCAAAAGCAATTAAGATTAATCCCAAAACTCTCATAAGATAATTTTAAAAATTTATCTCCTCTTTTATCAAGTATCTGGGGCGATTTTGCACCTCATGATAAATTTTTGCCAAATATTCACCAATAATACCAATCATTATCAGTTGAATTCCACCTAAAAAAACAATTGAGAAAAAAAGCGATGCCCAGCCAGGTAGCCAATCGCCTTGCTTAAAAACAAAATGCTGAATAGTTTTATAAACAATAGAGAAAATAGCAAAACTGGAAACTAAAAACCCAAAATATGTGGAAAGACGAAGAGGTTTGGTGGAAAAAGAAGTAATCCCTTGAAGAGCTAAATTAATCATTTTTGATAAAGAATAGTGAGTTTTGCCAGAGAGTCTTTTTTCTCTTTTAAAATAAACATAGTCAGTCTGATATCCAGGCCAGGCAACTAAACCGCGTAAAAACTCTGGTCTTTCTTTTAAATTTTTTAAATAGTCAAGGACTTGGCGATCAATTAAGCGAAAATCACCAACATTTTGAGGAATCTCAACATCAGATAAAAAATTAATTAGTTGATAAAAAAGTTGAGCAGTAATTTTTTTAAAAAAAGACTCGCCTTGGCGCTCGATCCTTTTGGCATAGACGATTTTAGCTCCATTTTGCCATTTTTTAATCATTTCATCAATTAACTCGGGTGGGTCTTGTAAATCTGCATCAAGTGAAATAATTACATCACCCTTAGCTTTTTCATAGCCAGCAAAAAGAGCCATCTGGTGACCAAAATTGCGAACAAAAGAGACAAGCTTAATATTTTTATTTTTTTGGCAGAGATTTTTTAAAATGGTGTTTGAATTATCTGTTGAGCCATCATCAACAAAAATGACTTCATTTTGATATTTACTGATTGTTTTAGCTAATTTTTCCCAAAATGGTTGAATATTTTCTTGTTCATTATAAACCGGGACAACCACTGACACTAGCAAATTTTTCATAAATATATTATAATATATTTATTGCTTTACGGGGTAGTGTACGGCAGCACAGGAGGCTCATAATCTCCTAGACCGTGGTTCGACTCCCGGCCCCGTAACCAATTTTTTAAAAAAAAACTTTGAGCCACTTTTGCCAATTTTTTAAAATTACAGTTGGTGTTGGTGTTGGAAAAATAGTTGGTGAAGGAATAATAACAACAACTTCTTTTTCTTTACTTAAATTTAATTGATTGCGAATGGTTTTTTCTACCTCAAGCGCGCTTTTTTTCTTGGCAATCTCTGTTTTTAATTGAAGATTTTTTTTTAGTTCTTTTTCATAGTCAGTTTTAATTTTGTTAAAAAAAGAGATTTTGTCTTTATAGTTTAAAATATTTGGTAGTAGTGAAGAGATAAGAAAGAAAAGTAAGATCGCAACAAGAAATTTTTTAATGATTGACATAAGTGTTAAGGACTTTGATGATTCTTGATGGATCAGCTTTTGATTTAAGAGACTTCATACAAAGACCAATGATCGCTTTGGGATTTTGATCATATAGAGCTTTATTGTCAGCAATAATTTTTTCAATTTCGTGTTTTAGTTGATCATCTGAGATTTCCTCTGGCAAATAAGTGGAAACAATTGCTAGTTGCTTTTGATTTTCGTTAACTAGTTCTTGACGATTAGCTTTTTTTGATGCTTCAATTGACTCTTTTAATTCTTTAGCAAATTTTTTTAAAATTATAATGACTTCTTCATCATTTAAATCAGCTTTTTTTTCAATTTCCTGATTTTTGATACGTGAGGTAACAAAGCGCAATGTGTTAAGCTTTAGTTGATCTTTGTTTTTTAAAGCGGCAATTAAATCTTCTTGTATTTTTTGTTTTAACATATAATAATTATATACTCTATGAGAAAAAAAACCAATAATAATATTTTAAAAATTATTGAGAGTATTCAAAAAAGCCTTGAGGCGCCTCCAACACCTGAAAAAATGTTTGAGGAAATCCAAATGATGCGCTTTAAAATCAGGCCGCTTCAAGGCAATTTATCAGCTATTAATCTAAAAGATGAGCGATTTATTCGAACTCTTTGGAGTTTGGGAAAATTAGACGAGTATTTTAATCGAGTAATCAATAAAATCTCAAAAAAGGACAGAGAGATTTTTCTTAATTTTTTTGAGGAGATTTTTTATCAATATCAAGAGAAATTAAACAGTCTAGATTTGGCTCAAAAAATTCCTAAACAATCAATTAGTATTTTAGAAGTTGAGATCTATCGCCACCAAGATAAAAAACCAAACTAAAATCTTATGAAAAAATTTCCAGTGATTTTGGATTTGGAGACAAAATATAGTTTTAAAGATTTTTCTGATCCAAAAAAACTTCAGGTATCAGTGGCAGTAATTTATGATTATAAAGATGAAAAGCCAAAAATTTTTGAGGAAAAACAACTAGGTAATCTATTTTCTATTCTTGAGGCGGCCTCATACATTATTGGTTATAATGTGATTAGTTTTGATATTGCGGTTCTTCAAGCTTATTATCCAGGTAATATTGAGGTATTTTCTGCTTTTGATATTTTGGAGGATATTAAGGCAAAAATTGGCAAAAGAGTTGCTTTAAATGAGGTGATAAAAGCAACGCTGGGTAAACAAAAATCAAGCAATGGACTGCAGGCAATTAATTTTTATCATGAAGGAAAAATTGAAGAGTTAAAAAAGTATTGTTTGGATGATGTGATGTTGACAAAGGAACTTTTTGATTATGGAGTAAAAAACGGTGAGATTTTTTATCTGACACCTTTTGGAAAACAGTCAATTAAGGTTGACTGGAAAAAATATTTAGAAAGCGATGAAAAAAAAGACATACCCTTAACTCTTCCTTTTTGATATATTTTTACCTCTTGACAAATTAGCAGACTTTATATTATACTGCTAATATATTTAGCAGTTAAGTTATAAGTTTGCTAAATGAAAGGAGGTGAGAAATATGGCAATAGTGCGATTTGATCCTTTTACTCGCAGTTGGTTTAAACCATTTTTTTCCTGGGAGGATGAAGAGGACTTACCTGAATTGACTATGACTGAAGGGCTTGATGTATATGAGGAAGATGATCAAGTGGTAGTTAAAGCTGCTGTTCCTGGAGTGCCAGCTGATAAAGTTGAGGTGACTTTTGAGGATGGTGTATTGCGAATAAGAGCTAAAGTTGAAGAAAAAGAAGAAGAAAAGAAAAAAAGAAAAGTTGTTTATCGAATGGATAGGGTTGCCTCTTTTGATTACACCACCACTTTGCCTCGACCTGTTGATGAAAAAACTTTAGAGGCAAAAGTGGAAAATGGAGTGGTAGTGGTTTCAGCAAAGATCGCTGAGGAGGCAAAACCAAGAAA
>JBNASR010000059.1:0-4624 GCA_049717425.1 Microgenomates group bacterium
AGATTTTTCATAAAAGTTTATAAAAAATAAAACTAATAATGGTTAAAAACAAAAGAGGAATGATCACTTTTTGATAATAAAAATAAACTTTGCCTTGATTAGTTTTTCTTAACCATTTTTCAAAAATAACTGCCAGTAAAAAAACAATTGAACCAACAGCAATACCAAAAACCACCTTATCAATACCTAAAAAAACATTGCCCTTTACCCCAATCATTTTACCCCAAATCAAAAATGGTACCGTTAAAAGATAAAAAAGCGCCAAAGAAATGATTTCTCTCCAAAAAGGTTTTAAAATATTTTTTTTAGTCAACCAATCAGCAAGCCAAAAACTCATTGAAACAATTAATCCACCAATCCAAATTGAAGAGATTAAATCATCCACTCCCAAAGCCCTAGTTACCTCAATCCCACCAACCACTGCCACTGTACAAACCGGGCAAACTGCATAAGCTGAATGAATAATTAAGAAATAATAATGAATAATAAAAAATGCGATTATTAAATAAAAAATTTTTTTAACCTTATTCATTATTTCTTTGTGATTATTCATTTATTTATTATTTATTAATTTTTGATTTTTCAGATAATATCTTCTCAACATCAGAAGTGCCAATATAACATTTACCATCAGCCCATAAAAAAGGGACACCAATTGATGATGAATCTAACCGACAAAACTCAGCTACCTTTTGCAACTCAGCAGCATTTTCTTTGTTATACCAAACCTCTTTTTTTTCAAATTTTACTTTTTCTTCAATTTTATTTTCTTTTATCCATTTATCAAGTTCATGACAATGAGGACAAGTTAAACCATAATAATAAACTATTGAATTTTTGGGTGGAACTTTAACAGTGATTTGATTTTTTTTATTTAAAGAGTCAATGATTATGTATCCTAAAATCAAGATTACTAGAGAAATTAAAACTGTAGTCAAAATAAGTTTCTTACTCATAAATTTTATTTTAATTTATAACCTCTATTTTACCCCGAAACATTCCCATTCCGCAAGAAAAATAAATTGGTTTTTCTTCTCTTGGAGTAAATTCAAAAATATTTTCTCCTTGATTTAGCGCTTGAGAAATACCTAAAGATGGAACAACAAAATATCCTTGACAGCCTAAAACATTAACCCCATTAACCACCCATTTTACCGGAATATTTTTTTTCACTGTTAAAACATTTGGTGAATAACCTGAGGAAACCACATCCATTTTAATAACTTGCTTACCATCAACCAGTTGAATATTAGCCACTTGTAAATTATTTTTTGAAAATGATAAATTACCAAAAAAATTAATATTAAATAAAGTCAAAAAATTAGAAAAATAAGAAATGCCAACAAAAAAGACAATCACACCCATTGTTTTTAAAAAATATTGATAAAAAGACAAGTGACGAATATTTAAGGCTAAATTAATCATCATTAATAAAGGCACAGTGCCAAGAGCAAAAACCATCATATATAAAGCTGAAGTCAAAGGATTACCAAGGCCCATCACATAAACTTGAACTGATTGAGTAAAACCACAAGGCAAAAGATAAGTTAACCCTCCCAAAATAAAAGGTAAACGTCGGGGATATTTTTCTAATTTTTGCTCTAAATATTCAAAGATTTTTCCAGTAAATGAAAGATTAAAATATTTTTGCCAAGAAAAAATATTAGCCATATCCAAACCTAAAAAAATCATTGCTAAAGCAATAATCAAAGTTAAAAAACCACCTAAATAAATTGATTGAGAAAAACTTTTTCCCAAAAAACCAAAAATTAAACCAAAGAAAAAATATGCCATCACTCTTCCTAAATTAAAACTTAAAGCTGTTGACCAATTGTTTTTATTTTTTGCTAAAGAAAGATATAAAGCTCCAGCTGTTGCCATACAAGTTGAGGTTGAGGCAACCACTCCCAAAACAAATACTAAAGGTAATGATAAATTTTGATATGAAAAAGATGGCAGCAAATTTAGTTCTTTTAATATCAAATAAATAAAAAATAAAATTGCACCAATTGATAAAAATTCAAACAAATTATTTAAAAAAGGTTTATTTTCTTTGGTTGATAACTCTGAAACCACTTGATATCCAAAAGGAGTAATTAATTGATTTAGCTTTTCTTTTGATAAATGTCCTTGATAATAAACTTGGGCCTCTTGTTTTTTAAAATCAGTTTTGACTTCTTTAATGTTTGATAACTTTAAAAACTTATCCTTAACTAAAATATTGCATGAAGGACAATGCATTCCCTTAATTTTAAGAGTGGCTTTTTTTATTTTCATATCTTTGCTTTTTTTAAAAATAATGAATTTAAAACAACAGAAACACTAGAAAACCCCATGGCCGCTGAGGCTAAAATCGGGTTAATTTTACCCATCATTGCCACTGGAATTAAAATTATATTATAAATAAAAGCCCAAAATAAATTCAATTTTATTGTTCTTATGGTTTTTTGAGATAAATCTATTGCCGATAATATGGAGCGCAGATCTTTATTAATTAAAGTGATTGAGGAGGCCTCAATTGCCACATCAGTGCCACTTGATAAAGCTACGCCAACATCAGCTTTAGCTAAGGCTGGTGCATCATTCACTCCATCACCAACAAAAGCAAGGTAAAAATCTTTAAATTTATTTTTTAAATCAACAACAATCTTTTCCTTATCTGAGGGCATTACCTCAGCAAAAACATTTTCTTTTTTAATTCCCAAAAAATTAGCTACAAAATAAGCTGTCTGCCAATTATCACCAGTAATCATAAAGACACTAATTCCTTTTTGTTGCAATTTTTCAACCGTTTCCTTTGCTTCAGACTTAATGGTATCAGCAACAACCAAAGCTCCCAGAATCTTTTCATTTTCATAAAGATAGACAACAGTTTTTCCCTCGCTCTTAAATTTTTTTGCCAATACAAAATCATCATCTTGTTTTTTTAATTTTCCAATATAAACTTTTTTGCCAGCAATTACTCCTTCAATACCAATACCAGTTAAGCTTTTAATTTTTTTAACATTAAAAAAATTCAATTCTTTTTCTTTGGCTGCCTTAACAATTGATAAAGCAATTGGATGTTTAGAATGATTCTCTAGAGAAGCAGCCAGTTTTAAAATCTCCTCTTTTTTATTTTTTTCACTTATGATTTCCACCAACTCTGGTTTACCATAAGTTAAAGTGCCAGTTTTATCAAAAACAATTAGTTTAATTTTTCCCAAAATTTCCAAAGATGAAACATCTTTAATTAAAATTCCTTTTAAAGCAGCTAAACCTGTGCCAACCATAACTGCTGTTGGTGTTGCCAAGCCCATCGCGCAAGGACAAGCAATGATCAATACTGCAATTGTTGATAAAATTGCTTTTTCTAAACTACCAGTTGGCCATAGATACCAAAAAACAAAAGTGATAATAGCCAAAATTATTACTGTTGGCACAAAATATGAAGCCACTAGATCAGCCAATCTTTGAATAGGTGCTTTTGAAGCTTGAGCCTCCTCAACTAATTTAATAATTTGGGCAAGCATTGTTTGATCACCGACTTTTTTCGCTTTGAAAATCAAAACTCCTTCTTGATTAATGGTGCCACCAATCACCCAATCGCCCTTTTTTTTAAAAACTGGGATTGGCTCACCAGTAATCATTGACTGATCAACATATGACTCACCCTCCTCAATCACCCCATCAACTGGAATTTTTTCTCCGGGATAAACTTTAATCAAATCGCCAATTTTTATTTTTTCAATAGGTACTTTTATCTCTTTCATAATATTGAAAAATCTTAAAAACTAAAAACTTCAAACTAAAACTTTTTTCCTTAATTACCCAATTTCTTCATTTCTTAATTACATTTATTTATTTTTTTATTTATTTATTTGTTTATTTCTTTATTTTTTTATTTAATTATTAAATTCGCCTCTTTTGCCTGAAGAGCAATCAATTTTTTAATTGCCTCACCAGTTTTTGATTTAGCGGCATTTTCTAAATATCGACCCAAAAGAACTAAAGCAATTATCACTGAAGAGACATCAAAATAAGGCATTACATCATGATCTTTAGGAAAAATCTGTGGAAAAAAAAGAGTAATTGTTGAATAAAAATAAGCCACAGTTGTTCCCAAAACTACCAAAACATCCATATTGGCATAACGATTTTTCAAAGAAGAAAAAGCAGCTCGATAAAAATCATAACCGCCAAAAAACTGAATAACTGTTGCCAGAAAAAAATGCAGATAAAAATTTTTTATGATTGAGGGAGCAAAATTAACTAAAAATGGAAAACTTCCCCAGATGACAATTAAAGCCAAACTTAAAGACAAAAAAGTTTTTTGTTTTAATTTTTTTAATTCTTTTTCTTTTTCCTTTTTTATTTTTTCCTCAAAACTGTTTTTTCCTTCCTCCTCGGAGATTACCTGATAACCAACTGCCTCAACTGCCTTTTTAATCTCTTCAAAATCAACTTCATTTTCCGCCTCAATGGTCGCTTTGCCAGTGGCTAAGTTAACAACCGCTTTTTTCACTTGAGGAATTTTTTTTAAAGCCTCCTCAGTCACATAAACACAAGAAGCACAATGCATCCCTTTGATCGCAAAAGTCTTTTTGATCATTTGTTATAAAGCCGGGTGACTTTTAAAATCTCT
>JBNASR010000060.1:0-1115 GCA_049717425.1 Microgenomates group bacterium
GGTAACCGTGATTAATCCTAAGGGACATCAAGTTTTAGCGGAGATGATTTTTGAATTTTTAAATACCATCCTTTAAATTTAACCGCCGCGGTTACCAACAGCTTGGTGGATTTCCCGATGTGGAGATTTGTTCAATCCGCGTTCTGATTAGATAAGATTTATTCTTGACAAAGATTGGCAAGCTTTGTTATTATATTTTTATATGAGTACAGTTAATATATCTTTACCATCGGCACAGGCTAATTATATTGATCAGCTGGTGGTTAAATATGGTTTTGCCAACAGGAGCGAGTTAATAAGGTCAATTATTCGATTGGTGATTTATCAGCCGGAGCTGATAAAAACCGCAGCCACTTTTCCTTTTATTTCTCCCAAAGAAAAATCAGTTAAAAAAACAGTCTTAGCTTTTAAAAAAACTGGTTTCTACTCAAAGAGTTTTTTGAAAGATTTAGAGGAAGGCCTAAAAGAAAGCGATTATTTTCGACATTAATCTATGATTAAGATTTTGCCATTAAATTCAAAGTTAAGAAGAAAAATTAAAGCTTTTAATCTTGAAAAGAAGTTCAACAAACAGCTGAATCTTTTCATTAATAATCCTTTCTACCCGAGCTTAAAAACCGAGCTTTTAAGACCAAAAAATTATGGTATCTATAGCTTCAGAATAGACAAAAAATACCGAGCCATTTTCATTTTCCGGGATGATAAAAAAGCGGTGGAAATTCTTAATATTACTGCTCATTATCAATAATTTTTAACTTTCTGGCAATCCAAATTCAACCGCCGCGGTTACCAACGGCTTGGTGGATTTCCCGAGGTGGAGATTTGGAGATTTGTTATTTACTCTTGAGGACAGGATCCCCAATCTTTATCCAATGAAGATCTACCGCGGTTTAAAAAGACAAAGTTTTCAATGTCAATGAAAACTTTTATATAGTAGTTTTCGATCATTATTTTTCCAATATTTCTCGTTTCCGGTTTTTTTGTCCTAAGCATATGGGCATCAAGTAAAATTCTCATTTTTTTAGTTTGAAATTAAAAATAATCAAAATTTTTAAAAAATAATAAAAAAAGGGTAGAAACTAAATCTATTTAAAGTTAGAATAAAACTATGCTAG
>JBNASR010000060.1:1215-4408 GCA_049717425.1 Microgenomates group bacterium
AATAAAAAAAGGGTAGAAACTAAATCTATTTAAAGTTAGAATAAAACTATGCTAGAAACTATAAAACAACTTTTAATTTTGGCAAAAAAATCAAATAAAATTTGGATTATCCCCTTAATTTTTGTTTTAATTTTATTTTTTATTATTGCTTTTAGCAATATAATATTTATTACCGGTATTGCTTGTCTTTTAAACACCAGTTTTAATCTCAAAGGCGAGCCAATTGTGGAAAATCCACAGCAGGCAGTTGAGGATTTTTTAAGGACAAAAATGGATTATTTGGTGATTGGGGAGTTTTTGGTTTGGAAAACCCACTGATAAATCTCTGATGTTTTTTTGGCGGTTTTTTCCCAAGAGAAAAATTTAGATCGTTGATAGCCTAATAAAGAGAACCTTTGTTTAAGATCTTTGTTTTCTAAAAAATTTTTCATAGCTGGTACTAGTTCTTTTGTGTTATTAACAAAAATAGCTTGATTGTTGGTTATTTCTCTAAAAACAGGGATATTACTACAGATAACCGGCGTTTTTGTAGCCATGGCTTCAATAATAGGTAGGCCAAAGCCTTCACATAAAGAAAAATAAATTAAAGCCTTGGCGCCGTTGTATAGATAATTTAAATCTTCATCTGAAACATAATTAAAGATTTTTATATTTTTCTCTTCTTTTAAATTTATTTTATTTGGTCCAGTAAAAATTAAAAGGGTATGAGGATATTTTTTAAGAATTTTTTTAAAGGCAGAAATAATCTTTAAAGGTTGTTTGCGCAGTTGAATTTCACCAACGACTAAAAAAAAGTCACTGGTGATATTAAATTTTTTACTCAAATAATTTTTTACTTTATTTTTATTACCAATATATTTAAAAACAGAATCAGCTGCCTCGTAAGTAACAACCACTTTGTTCTTATCAAGAAAAGGATAATATTTTAAAAGCATTTTTTTAACAAAAAAAGACGGAACAACAATCATATTGGATAATTTCAACGAACGTGAAAAAAATAATTGAAAAGCAATTTTTGATTTTAAACCAAAAGTTTGGGAATAAGTTTTAAAACAAAGATCATGAACAGTATTTACGATTGGGATTGTTTTTTTCCAAGGAGTAAAGTTTTGGATATGGATTAAATCAGGTTTATATTTTTTAATTGCTTCATTAAAACCAAAAAAAATTCGATAAAAGCCATTTTTAAATTTTGGTGTAAAAATAATAAATTTTTGAAACTCTTTAGGTAATTGATTTTTTGGTAAATTACAGTAAAGAATAATATTTTTAGAGTCAATAAATTTCGCTAAATGTAAAATTAAGTTTTTCCAGTAACGCCCATTGCCGGTTTCTTTTTGCCCAAGCATATGGGCATCAAGAAGAATTTTCATTATATAATTTAATCTATGAAATTTAAAAAAATTGATAATTTGTTTTTTAATCTATTATTATTGGCAATTTTTCTTATCAAACTACCAAGCTTTTATATTTTACCTTTTTTAAAAAATAATTTTTTAACATCTCAGGCTTTAGCTAGAATTTTAGTAGTTATTATTTTTATTTTTAATATATTGAAATTTAAATTTAATTTAAAGTTCAAAAACAATCAAAAAAACCTTTTCTTTCTTATTTTTGTTTTTTTCTTAACGGAGTCCTTTTCTGTTTTTTATTCAGTAAATGTTTTGTCATTTTTAGCTCGTTATAAAGATGTTTTGATTAGTTTTTTGGCATTTTTATTGTTTTATTTTTATCAGAATAAGAAAGAAAGGATTGTCCAAGTTTTTTTGTTGTCAACGATCTTTAGTATTGTCTATCAATTTTTTTTAATTTCAGATGGAGAATTTTTAAAATCTATAATTTATGACAAGCATATAAATTTAGTTTTTGATAAATTAGAACGTCAAAATAGGCTTTATACCGATACATATGATGAGGCTTTAATTCCCTTTTTATTTATCAATTTAAGGATTAATTTTTTTATCCAACTAATTTTGTTTTTATCAATTATATTTTTTTCTTTTTATTCAAATATCCGCTCAAGATTTTTAATGATGAGTTTTAGTTTAATTTTTAGCTTTATTTTTTTTAAAAAAACAAATTTGAGAAAAATTTTTATTATTTTTTCTAGTTTTTTGATTTTTGTTTTGGTAATTTTAAACATCTCTTTTCTTACTTCACAGCAACTAGTTGTTGATAGATTCTTTTCTGCAGATGAAGCTCAGGATATATCACCGATTAATTTTCGTCTTAATCAGATTCAAGAAGCAACTATGATAGCTAATAATAAACTAATCGGTTTGGGTTTAGGCAATTATTTTGATGTTATTGAAAATAATCAAAAATATGGTCAAGGGCTATTAGCTCGATCTGATATCCTTAATATTGGATCAAATGAATATGTTCATAATATTTTTGGGTTAATTTTATCAGAGTTGGGATGGATTGGTTTTATTATAATTTTTTTAGTATTGTTTAATTTTGCGTTTAATGATTATAAAGTGATAAGAACTGGAAGAGAAATGGATAAAGCTTTGGTTTTATCTTTTTGGAGCCTTTTTTTATATGGATTGTTTAATCCAATTATTCCTTTATCATATCAATTTTTATTTTGGGGCTTAAGGGGGCTTTTAATATGAATTTAAAAAATAAAAAAATTCTTATTACTGGGGCTTCATTTATTGGTATTCATCTTATTGAAAAATTAATTAATGAGAATGTTAAATCAATTCGAGTTGTTAATTTAACTAATAAATCTAGAGAAACTATTAAGAAAAAATTTAGTAGAGAAATTGAGTTTTATCATAGAGATTTACGAGATATTAGTCAAGCAAAAAAAAGCATTAAGGGAATGGATATTGTTTTTCATTTAGCAGCTGATCATGGAGGGCGAGGTTATGTAGCTTTAAGGCAAGGAAATACATCCAGTAATTTTCTTCTTGATGGAGCTATTTTTAAAGCTTGTTTAGATGAGGAAGTTGAAAAAATTTTTTATGCCTCATCAGGCTGTGTATATCCTAATTATTTACAAAATACTCAAGATGAAGTTTATTTGAAAGAAAATGATGTTAAAGCTCCTTATGATGCTGATAATATTTATGGTTGGGCAAAATTAATGGGAGAGTTAACTCTCAAGACCTATTACAAAGACTTTGGTTTAAAATCAGCTATTGGCCGGTTTTTTACCGTTTATGGTCCTTATGCAAAAGAATCA
>JBNASR010000061.1:0-4305 GCA_049717425.1 Microgenomates group bacterium
CAAAACTAATGCCGTTACCCCAAACAACGTGTCAACTCTGGTGGTAAAAACTTTAATTTTGAGATTTGAATTTTTAATTTTGAATTCTATTTCTGCTCCTTCTGATTTGCCAATCCAGTTATTTTGTCCCTCTCTGACTGATTGCGGCCAATCAACTTGAGGATTTTCTTTCCATAAAAGTTTTTCGGCATAGGCGGTAATTTTAATAAACCACTGGGGTACTTGTTTTTGTTCAACTTGACTGTCACAACGCCAACACTTTCCCTCAACCACATTTTCATTGGCTAAAACTGTCTGACAGGAAGGACACCAGTTAGATAAGGCCTTTCCTTGATAAATTAATCCTTTTTTAAACATTTGAATAAAAATCCACTGATTAAAACGATAATATTGTGGAAGGCAAGTAATCACCACTTTATCCCAATTATTAATCATTGTTCCCATATAAGAAAATTGCTTCGTCATTGTTTTAATATTTTTCATTGTCCAATCTTTAGGATGGATTCCTCTTTTTATAGCGGCATTTTCCGCTGGCAAGCCAAAAGCATCAAAACCAATGGGGAAAAAAACATTATATCCCTGCATTCTTTTATAACGAGAAATCACATCAGGAGTAGTAAAAGCAAACCAATGGCCAATGTGTAAATCGCCTGAAGTATAAGGCAACTCAACCAAAACATAAAATTTCTTCTTTTTTGTATCAAAAACAAATTTATTAATTCCCTCTTTTTCCCAAATTTTTTTCCATTTTTCTTCAATTTTTTGCGGTTGATAAGCAACTTTCATACTTTGATATTCTAACTTAAATCTCCTTTTTTAGCAAGAAGAATAAATTTTTAGTGAAAGATTATGGGTACATTTTGTCGGGGTCGCAATAACTTGTACCCATCAAGTTAAATCATAAATTAAAATGTTGCATTAAATATATGCGGTCGCATATAAATATAGCAACATATTTTTTCAAGGTCCGTCCTTTACTAAAGGACCAACCTTATTAAATTTAAACGATACTGGCTCATTGCCGATATCCGTTTTAGCTCTACATTGTTATTTTTACCCACGATCGTGGGTTAAAGTTGAATTTTATTATAGGATTTTTTATAATATTATTTATGTCCAAAGAACTTTTTTTAACACCTAACACACACACACAAGACAACCTGACATTTTATTAATTAATGTTCCATCAAGTTTTCAACAAGGAGTTATTCCTGATGATGATGAACCTCCATTTGGCTTATTAAGATTAGGAGTAACATTAAAAAAAGAAAAATTTAGTCCAACAATCCTTGATGCTCATCGAGGCAAATTAGGATTATCAGATATAGAAGATATAATTTATGGTTTAAAACCTAAGTCTATTGGATTAAATCCAACCTCAGTTAATCTCAATGAAGCAGCTGAAATAGCAGAATTAGCAGCTATTAAAGGAATTCCTATAATAATTGGTGGAGTTCATCCAACTTTGTCTCCTCAACAAGCACTACAAGATTTGCCTATGGCTGATATCGCAGTTAGAGGAAGAGGAGAAAAACCATTAATTCAATTATTAAATAAAGGATTAAGTTTAAAACCGCCAATCAAAGGAGTTTATTACAATCCAGAAGATAAAAATTCTTCACGACAAGATTATACTGATTCATATCCCATAGATGACATTCCGCCTATTGATTATAGAATTTGGGTCGCAAACCCATTACAAAAACGAAAAATAACTTATAATGGACAAGAAACCACTATAGAGGAAATTTCACTGTTTGAAACCGCAGGTTGTCCTTTTTCATGCACTTTTTGTTCAACTCCGGTATTAGTTGGACGAGGTCAAGGGCAAAGGCCGTATTTTAGGCCTTCAACTGAAAAAATGATAACCGATGTTAATTTAGCTCTAGAGGTAGGAGCTAATGCTGTCCATTTTCTTGATAATATGGCATTCGTTACTCCAACTGATTTTAGAAATTTTTTTGAAAATTGGTATAAAAGAAATTTACCATTTTTTTATTGGCGAGGTATGACAAGAGCACCAATTATTGCGCAGAAATTTTCAGATGATGATCTACAGTTATTAAAAGAAACTGGCTGTTGGAGAATTGCTCTCAGAGTAGAAAGTGGTAATGAAGAAATGTTAAGAAGAATTAAAAAGGGAATTACTTTAGAAGATGTTAAAATAGCTGTACAAAGATTAAAAAATGCTGGAATTCCACAAGTAAAAGCATTTTTTATAATGGGTTTTCCAGATGAAACTCTTGAACAAATGTTAGATACTCAAAATTTTATTTTAGAATTAAAGAGATTAGGATTAACAGATATTTCTCTTTTTCAATTTAAACCTTATCCAGGTACTGAAGAATGGGAATACTTACGGCAAAGAAAACCAAAAGTTTTAGAACAAATAAATTATACAAAGAGGACAGACAATTATTCTGAAAAAAAATCAATTTCTGATGCTTCCTTACCTGATGATCTTGAAATAGCTCAGGTACCAAGTGGAATAGTTAGAAAGTTAGTTGAAGAAACTTTACAATTGTTTTATAGTTAAAATATGAAGGCTTTTTTGTCATATAGTTTTGAAAATAGACATGAATTTGAAAAATTAAATCAGTCTCTAAAAAAATTTCTTAAAAAGCAATTTAATATTGAATCTTATGCTTTTGTCTTTGATTTTAAAGACAAAACTAATAACAAAAAAATGATGCAAAAAGCTCTTAGTTTGATAGATAAATCAGATATTATTATTGCTGAATTATCTTATAAATCAATCGGTATTGGTATTGAAATAGGTTATGCTAAAGCTAAAAATAAAAAAATTATTTATATAAAAAAAATTAATTCTCCCCTATCAACAACTGCTGAAGGAATTGCTGATTATTTTATAAAATACAATCAGGAAGAAGATCTCATTAAAAAGTTGAGGATAATTTTTAAAAGTATTTTTTAATCCATTATATAAATCTTACTTAAAAATATGCTACCATAAAATTAATAAGTAATCCTATAATAAAAAAATTTAAAAAAATTCATTTTCTAATTTAAAGCTTTATAAAAATCTAAATTCTAATTGTTTACTACTTTTTTTGATGCGATCGTATCATTTTTTATTAAAAAAATTAATCTTTAGATTATTTTAACAATCTTATTTATTTATTTAATTATTTCTTTATTTCTTCATTTCAATGAATATCCTCAATCTGTGTTTCTGAAGGTTCAGGATTAGCTTGGCGTTTAATGACATCTCTTGGTTTTGATCCCTCAGCTGGACCAACATATCCAGC
Source organism: Microgenomates group bacterium (assembly GCA_049717425.1). GTDB lineage: Bacteria > Patescibacteriota > Microgenomatia > UBA1406 > GWC2-37-13 > GWC2-37-13. The sequence goes on from JBNASR010000061.1 coordinate 3,270, forward strand.
TGCCTCCATCTGATCCAAAATTCGCGCAGCTCTGGCATAACCAATTGATAGCCTTCGCTGCAACAGTGAAGCTGAAGCTTTATCTTGCTGCATTATGATTTCCAATGCTTGATCAAATAGTGGATCTTTCTCACCACCGTTTATTGGAATATTACCACTGGCCGACTTGATATTGACTGCCTGTTCTGTCACTTCTTCAGTATAATGAACTTCTGGATATTGATTTTTTAAGAAATTAACTAGGTTTTGAACATCTTTTTCACTAATATATGGACCCTGAACACGAATTGGCTTGGCCTTATCAGGAGGCAAATATAGCATATCTCCTCGCCCAAGCAACTTTTCTGCTCCTGGCATATCAATAATCACTCTTGAGTCAATCATTGAAGAGACATTAAAAGCAATCCGTGTTGGAATATTGGCCTTCATCAAACCTGTAATCACATCAACTGATGGTCTTTGGGTAGCTAAAATAAGATGAATTCCAGTGGCTCTGGCCATCTGAGCAATCCGAGTGATTAACTCTTCAGCCTCAGCTGGCGCAAAAATCATCAAATCAGCCAACTCATCAATAATAAATAAAATATAAGGTTTTTTTTCAACGTTGGGCAGCGCATTATAGCTTTCCAGATTTCTTACTTTATATTGAGCAAAAATTTTATATCTTGCCTCCATCTCTGCTACTGTCCATTTTAAAGCAGAAATAATTTTTTCTGCCTCAACTATGACTGGAGTTAATAAATGAGGGATGTCATTATAAATAGAAAGTTCTACTCGCTTTGGATCAACTAAAATCATTCTCAACTCTTCTGGCCGGGTCCTGAACAAGAATGAACAAATCCAAGCATTAAGCAATACTGATTTTCCTGAACCAGTAGCCCCAGCAATTAACACATGAGGCATTTTAGCAATTGAGGCAGCCACTGGCTGACCAGAAACATCCAAACCTAAAGGAACCAATAACGGATCATTATTTGAGGTAAAAATTGGTGAAGATAGTAAAACTTTTTCCGTAACAATTTGTGGCCTAATATTA
>JBNASR010000062.1:0-4263 GCA_049717425.1 Microgenomates group bacterium
AAAAAATCTTGAGTTAATTCTTAAAAAAAATTATCAAGTCAATGGATTTGAAATTATTAATCGTGAAAATTTGCCAATCCTAAAAAATTATTTACCTTTTTTTAAAAAAAACATTAATTTAAAAATTTCTTCACTTTAATTAAATTATGGCATATAAAATCTATGTTAAAAAAGACAATTCAATTAAAAAAAGAGCTATCAATTATTTTTCTTATGTTTTTTTAATCTCTGGTTCACTATTGCTTTTTTGGTCTTTTTATCCAATTGTTTCTTTTGAAATATATTCGCGATTATTTTTGAAAAACAATTTAAAGTCGCCAATTATTGATAACGATAATTCATCACAAGAAAATAATAACAATATCTTGGGAGCTTTTAATGTTTTTTCAAATAATTTGCGCGATTATACTAAAGCAAGTATTTGGTTTCCATCAATTACCAAGCCGACTAATCTGCCAGCTTTAAGTGTAAAAGAGTACACCTTATCAATTCCAAAATTAAATATTAAAGATGCAAAAGTTGTAGTTGGTGGTGAAGATTTAGATAAAAGTTTAATTCATTATTTACCAAAAAGTTTGCCTGGCGAATATGGTAATGTAGTTATTTTTGGCCATTCAACTCTGCCACAACTTTATAATGTTAAAGATTATAAAACCATTTTTACTTATTTACCATCTCTTGAAAAAAATGATATTATAAAGATTAAAGTCAATGATATGGAATATACTTATCAAGTCTATGATATGTTTGTTGTTGATCCAGATCAGATCTCAGTCTTGAATCAACAAACTGATGATTCTTATTTGACATTGATCACATGTGTGCCACCAGGAACATATTTAAAAAGATTGGTGGTTAAAGCAAAATTGCGATTGATTTAGCCTATAATATTTGATATAATCGGCTAATGAATTCAAGGCTAAATTATTTCTTTTATTTGATTTTCAAAGGAGTCTATTTTTTATTCAATTTTTTTGTTTTTATTGGTGAAAACTTCAGAAAAATTATTCAGTTGATTTTATTCATTTTTTTAAAAGGAATAGTTTTTTTAATCAAAAAAATTTTTTCCATAAAATTGCCAAAAATAAAATTATTTAAAAAGACCTATACACCAATAAAAATAAAAAAGGTAGCAAAAATTGGTTTTTTTGATAAACTGCGTTATTTTATTTATGGTGGGTTGTTTTCACTTTTAATGGTCTTTTTTTATCAATCATATATTTTTGTTAAAAGTTTGCCTTTGCCAAAAAACATTGGTAAAGTTAACTATCCTTTGTCAACTCATATCTATGATCGAAATGGCAAACTACTTTATGAAATTTATCGCGATCAAAATCGCACTCCAATTACTTTAAAAGAGCTACCCTTATATGTAATTCAGGCAACAATTGCCATCGAAGATAAAGATTTTTATCGGCACAATGGGGTGAATTTAATTGGTGGAATTTTACGTGCCATTAAGGAAAATTTTTTAAATAAAGGAGCAATTCAGGGCGGATCAACAATCACTCAACAGCTAGTCAAAACCGCTCTTTTATCACCAGAGCGAACCTTTGAAAGAAAGATTAAAGAGATCATTTTGGCATTATGGACAGAAAGACTATATACAAAGGATCAGATATTAGAAATGTATTTAAATCAAGTACCTTATGGCGGTTCAGCTTATGGGATTGAGGAGGCAGCTAAAACATATTTTGGTAAACATGCAAAAGATTTAAGTTTGTCTGAAGCAGCGTTATTAGCTGGATTACCTCAAGCACCATCAATTTATTCTCCATATAATGATCCAGAAGCTGCTATTCGCCGACGCAATGAAGTTCTTGAGGTTATGGCAAAAGAAGGCTATATCAGCAAAGAATTAAAAATTGAAACTCAAAAATCAAAGATTGAGGTTTTACCACCAAAAAATTCCATTTATGCCCCTCATTTTGTTTTTTATGTCAAAAATCAACTGGAATCACTATACGGAACAAGGATGGTTGAGGAGGGTGGTTTGAGAGTGACAACAACACTGGATTTGAATATTCAGAAGGAAGCTGAAAAAATCCTTCAGGAAGAAATAGAAAAGATAAAGTATTTAAATGTTTCCAATGGAGCAATATTAGTAACTCGGCCTTCAACTGGTGAGATTTTAGCGATGGTTGGTTCAGTTGATTATTTTTTGGAGCCATGGGGAGCTTTTAATGTCACCACTGCTCTTCGTCAACCAGGTTCTTCAATTAAGCCAATTATGTACTCTTTAGCCTTGCAAAAAGGCTTCACTGCTGCCAGCATCATTGATGATAGTCCAACTATTTTTCAAACTCCAGGTAGCTCTCCATATCGGCCTGTTAATTATGATGGTAAGTTTCATGGTAAGGTCCCGCTTCGTTATGCTTTGGCTAATTCTTATAATATTCCCGCAGTTAAAGTCTTGGAAAAAATTGGCGTGAGTAATTTTATTGACTTTGCCCAGAAACTTGGCATTAGCACCTGGCAAGATAAAAGTCGCTATGGATTATCACTGGCTTTAGGTGGAGGAGAGGTAATGATGATTGATATGGCTAAAGCTTTTGGAGTTTTGGCTAATCAAGGCTATCTTTCTGATTTAAATTACTATCTTAAAGTAGAAAATTATCAAGGAGAAACCTTGAAAGAGATAAATCCCTACAAAATAAGAGTTATTGATCCAGCCATTACCTATATTATTTCAGATATTTTATCTGATAATCAAGCTCGACTTTGGGCTTTTGGGCCAAACTCAGCTTTGGAGATACCTGGGTATAAAGTGGCAGTAAAAACAGGCACCACTGACAACAAAAAAGACAATTGGACAATTGGTTATACTCCAGATTTTTTGGTGGCGGTTTGGGTGGGAAATAATGATGGATCACCAATGAATCCATATTTAACCTCAGGAATCACTGGTGCGGCTCCAATCTGGAATCGGGTAATGAGCTTTTTATTAAAAAATTATACTAGTGGCAATCGTTGGTATGAAAAGCCAGAAAATGTAGTTGAAAAATATTGTTTTTTTGGTAGAAAGGAATATTTTATTCGTGGTACTGAAAATACAGTTAATTGTCAAACTTCGCTTTTGCAAACATTAACGCCAACATCTACGCCCTGAAAATTAAGAAATAATCAAATAGTTAAATAAACAAATAATAAAATAATCAAATAAATAAATAAAAAAATAAGTGAAAGTAATTAAGAAATTGGGGAATTAAGTAATTAAGGGAGAAATAAAATCTTTTTTATATCTTCTCAAATCCAGTTAAAGGTTGAAGGACTTTGGGGACAAGAATATGGCCATCTTTTTGCTGATAATTTTCCATAATAGCAATTAAAATCCGTGGTGAGGGGATGGCAGTATCATTTAGACTATAACAATAATCAGTCGTGCCATCTTTTTTTCGATACTTGATTTTTAATCTTCTTGTCTGAAAATCACCCATAATTGAGTTTGAAGCAATTTCTCCATAGTCTTGTCGATATGGCATCCAGATCTCGGTGTCATATTTTTTAATTTGTGGCTCGCCCATATCGCCTGTGCACATCAGCATTCTTCGATAAGGAATTCCAAGATCCTCAAGGATACTTTCAGTGTTTTCTTGAAGTTCCTCATGAAGTTTTTTTGCCTCCTCAAGGTCGTTTTTGGCAATAATCACCTGTTCGACTTTCCAAAATTCATGAAGCCGGTAAAGTCCGCGAGTATCTTTGCCGTAACTTCCAGCTTCTTTGCGAAAACAAGGTGAGAAAGCAACAATTTTTTTGGGTAAATCTTTTTCATTTAAAATTTCATTACTATAATAAGCAGTGATTGGCACCTCAGCTGTGCCGGCCAAATAAGCGTCCTCATCATTTAATTTATATACCTCTTGCTCTCCCCAAGGAAACTGTCCTGAGCCAAAAAGAGTAAAACCTTTGACAATTGAGGGAGCAATAAATGGTGTATAACCTTTTTTAACTAATTTTTGAAAGACATAGAAAAGAATCGCTAGGTGCAAAACCGCTAGTTTGTTTTTCAAATAATATCCACGAAAACCAGAGACTTTTGCACCTCGCTCAAAATCAATTAAATCAAGCTCCAGGCCAAGGTCAATATGAGATTTTGGCGGAAAATCAAATTTTCTTGGCTCACCCCAACGCTTGACTTCAACATTGCCCGATGAGTCTTTGCCAACTGGCACTTCATCCAGAGGGACATTTGGAACAAAAGAGAGCAGTTGATTTAATTTTTCCTCAGTTTGTTTTAACTCATCCTCAAATGTTTTTAATTGA
>JBNASR010000063.1:0-4256 GCA_049717425.1 Microgenomates group bacterium
CAATCACTTTGCCAATCATCTTTTCTTCATTGTAAGCGGGGATAAGGATAAAGGTTTTCATATTTTTAATGAGAATTTATTGATTTTAAAATTTCCTCAAAACTAACTCCAGTTATTTTATTAATAATTTCTAGCCCTTTTTTAATCATGAACTGATCATTTTTTTTATATTCTTGAGCGCTTATTTCAATTATCTTACCGTCTTTCCTTACTCTTATCGGAAACCGACCTGATTCTATTTGTTTTTGCAACCATTGATCATAGCTTGGTCCAAAAAAATCTTCTGGATTACGCCCTCTTTTTCCCAAACTATCAACGGCCTTAAAAATATATATCAAAGGATATTTACCCGGATCAGGCATATCTTTTTCGCCAGTGATATATCTTATTGAATGTAGATAAGGATCAAAATTAACTTCTGGAAAAAATCTTCGCTCATTTAAAGCATCGCCAACCCAGTCAACATAAGTAATAGGAAAATGACCATTAAATATAAATCTTGAATAATCATGAGCCAAAACTAGAAATTTGACAAATGAAAAAGTTGTTCCTTCTGGAAATAGCTTTCTAAAATTATCAAACTCCCATAATTTTTCAAAAATAGAAGTCATACAATCAATGTGAGCAATTAATCCTTGATCACCATCTAAAATAGGACTAAGCAAAGAATTTTTATATTGATCAGATAATTTTCTTGATTCATGTATGCTAAACTCTTTTATCTTTTGATAAAGCCCCTCATCCATCTGCCAATATTTTTCTGGAAAAACAAAATTTTGGGCTTGAAAACTATTATAAAAATCCTTAATTCTTGATCTAACTTCATCATAATTTCTACCTTGTTCTAAATTATTCATATAAGTTTAATAAAAATTAAGTTAAATTTAAAAAATTATATCAAAAATCATCTAATTTCTAAAACTTGCTAGGGGGAAGAACTTCGCAGTTTTTAATGAATTTGTAGTTTTTAATTTTTAAACGTTTAAAAAATACCAACAAAGAACTAAAAAATTTATCTTCTTGTCATCCTGAGTTACCGAAGGATCTAGGTGATAGATGCAAAAATAAAGATTACGCAACGCTTGATTCTTCATTCTCGACGACTAGTCGGAACCTCAGAATGACAAAGTTTTTTTCTTATCAAAATAAATTCGCGATCGCGCGTTTATTTTTTTACTATTTTTTTACTAAATAATTCCAATTTTGTATAAAAATTACACGAAATCAGAAATAGATTAATAAATTTCAACTGATTTTAAATTATCCCTACTTTTCTTAACCTTAAAAACACCTTTTCATTCCTTTCCCTTTGTTTTTCAAGCATTTTGGCAGTCGAGTAGAGAAGACCAAGATTTTTTTGTTGATTCTCCAAAACAACACGCCTCACCTTTAAAACAATTTTTTGGTAAAAATAATTAAGTTGTTTGTCAGTTAAAAAATCAATTGGGATGGAGTCATCAAGACGAGTACCAATGGGCAGATGAATGCCATCAACAAACGATAAATTAGAGGCAATCTCATTAACTATTTTTTCCCATGATAAAACGATTTCATCTGTTGATAGTTTTGATACCACATGATAGATATCAATTAATCCTGAGGCTGTCACTTGATTTTTTTGCAGCTGAATCACTATCTCCTGCATTTTTTTCACTCCTTCAATCCCATCAAGATGGTTTTCCACCCAGATCTTTTTAATTTTATTTTTATTTTTGACAATAAAATCAAACACTTTTTTATCTTGCAAATATGGTGCATGAAATAAAAATTCAAAGTCAGAAAAATTTTTAACTAAATCTTCAGCTGATAAAATCAATTGATTAACTATTGTCATAATCAGCCGACCAGATAATCGCAAATCTTTTTCACCACCAGTTCGACCATGAAAAGAAATAACCTTGATATTATGTTTTTCTAAAGTATTAATAAAATTCTGACGGCGAGATAGAGGAGCAAAGGCGATCATTTCCACTCCATCAAAAAAACCAGCTTGAAAAAAATCTTTGTAAAGATATAAAAATTGATTAACATTTCCCAAAAAACCAATCCCATCGCTTGAGATTAATCTGACAATCTGAGACATTAAAAAATTATAGCAGAATAGCAACAAATATTTTTGCTAAAATATATAAATGATCATTGGGATTGACATCACTCCACTACTTTTTGAGGGAACTGGGGTGGCAAAGTATACATATAATTTAGTTAAAAATCTGCTTCTACTTGACAAAAAAAATCAGTATAAGCTTTTTTTTGTCTCGCTAAAATCAAAAAAAAATTTTCCATTTTGGGAAGAATTTAAAAATCTTGGCGCCAAAATCTATCACTATCCAATTCCATTTAGGTTGCTTGAGTTTTTCTGGCAAAAACTAAATATCATCCCAGTTGAGTGGTTAATAGGTAAAATAGATGTTTTTTATGCCAATGATTATTTGCGCTCGCCATCTAAAGTAAAAACTATAACTACAATCCATGATCTAACCTGGAAGCTTTTTCCGCAGTATCATACTGAAAAAATAATTAACGCCCATAAAATAAAAATTGAAAAAACAATTCAATATGGTGATGAAATTATTGTTGACTCACAAAACACAAAAAATGATTTACTAAAACTTTATCCGCAAATTAATGAAGAAAAAGTTCATGTTGTTTATCCGGGAGTCGGAGAGGAGTTTATAAAGTTAAAAGTTAAAAATCAAAAGTTAAAAATTTTTAATAACGACGTTCCACCTTATATTCTTTATGTTGGTGCCATTGAACCAAGAAAAAATTTTGATATTGCCATAAAAACATTTCATCAATTAATCAATAATCAACAATTTAGCAATTTAAAATTTTTAATAATTGGCAAAGCAGGATGGAAAAATGAAAAAATTTTTCAATTAATCAAGGATTTGCATCTTGAGGACAAAGTGATTTTTGTAGGATATGTCAAAGACGAAGATCTGCCTTTTTTTTATCAAAATGCCTTGGTAACTATATATCTTTCCGAGTATGAAGGTTTTGGCTTGCCACCAGTTGAATCAGCTTATTGTGGGACTCCAGTTTTGCTTTATAAAAACTCATCGCTTAAGGAGCTTTTTACTGATGATTATCCTTATGCTAAAAAAGGCGAAGAATTAAAAACACTTCTAAATCTTATTGAAAATAAAATCAATCCTAAAAAGTTTCTCCGCCAAGAATTCTCTTATCAAAAAACCGCCAAAGAGTTTCAAAGAATTATCAAAGAACTTTCAATAAATACTCACCCTCAATCATCTGGTTAAATCCAAGCTTTCGATAATAATCTCTTGTGCCAACAGCAGCAATCACCGCAATTTTTTTCAAATTAAATTTTTCTTTAGCCAACTCTTGCGCTTTCTCAATCAATTTTTTTCCCAGTCCCTGGTGCTGAACTGGGCCAGTTTTTGATAAAGAGGTAGCTTGACCTAAAACATGAAGCTCACGAATGATTGCACAATTTTCTAAGTCCTTAATAAAAAAATTTTTTTGATCTAAGACATAGGAAGGAATCCGTAATCGCAAATATCCCAAAAGTCGATAATCTTCATCAACTGCCTCAATAAAATATTCTTGTCCCAAACTAGCTTGGTATTCAATCACATTAATTTTTATTTCTCCTTTGATCTTTTGATTGCGAATCTCTCGACAGCGAATACACAAACACTTAACTCCTTTTTCTTTAAGATATGCCTCCAAATGCTGACGAAAATTTGAGGGAAAAGTCTCAACAACTAAATCATTTTTTGTCAAATCACGAACTAATCGATTTATCCTAAGCCACGGCGGCACAACTTCTTTTTTAAACTTTTCAGTCAAGCGCAGTAGATAAACTTCATCAATAGGCTTAAATTTACCAACCTTATACCAGTTAGCCAGCGGGCTATTTTTGACTACCTGAGTTGGATAAAATTTGATATTGTCTGGCTTAAATCTTTGATCAGTAAAAACTTCCTTTAAAACAGCAAAATCTTTTTCAAAATCTGATCCCGGCAGTCCAGGCATCAGATGATAGGTGATTTTGAATCCGGCATCACGAAGAAGCCTGGTTGCCTCAACTACTTTTTCCACAAATGTCCGCGATTGACTAATTTTAAAACCTCATCATTAGTTGACTGAACTCCAAGCTCGACCCGGGTGACCCCTAATTTTCGCAAAAACAAAATTTCCTCCTTATTGATAAAATCAGGCCGCGTTTCAGTTGTTAACCCAACCATCCGTGACTTTGCTTTTTCATTGATTTTTTTTGCTTCATC
>JBNASR010000064.1:0-1559 GCA_049717425.1 Microgenomates group bacterium
CCACAGGAATCTCAGCCACTCCAGCAAATGAAAGACTTTCCACCATCAAAGCAAATCCACCGCCTGAAGTACCAACCGCTGATCTTACTCCAGCAAATGAAGCGCCCAAAGCTGTATTGATTACTGAGATCTCGTCCTCAGCATGACGGACAATCATTCCAGTTTTGTCCTGCCATGAAGCTAAATTAGTTAACACTGATGATGATGGAGTCATTGGGTAGGCTGCATAAAATCGACAATCAGCGGCAACCGCTGCTAAAGAAAAAGCATCATTACCAGTAATAACTAATTGATCTTTTTTTTCTTTTTTTTCTAAAAAATACTCTTTGATTAAATGAGGATAATTTTTTTTAACCTCATCATAACCAGCTTGAGCAAATTGCTGATTAAAGGAGACCACTGCCTCACCTTTTTTTTCAAACTGCTCGCTGATAAGATCCAAAAGTATTTTGACCTCACCTCCCAAAATCCCAACACTTGCCCCCAAAGCCACTGTATTTTTCATAACTGCTTGACCTTGAAGGCTACTGATAATTTTTTTAAAAGGAAGGTTTACTTTTAAAAAATCATCCTGAAAATCAAATTCCTCATTGTCATAAATGACAATACTTTTTGAGGTTAATCTGTGTTTGTGTTTTTCAAAGGTCTCTTGATTTAAACAAACTAAAAGATCAATATTTTTATCTAAGGCTGTTACTTCTTTGTCAGATACACAAACTTCATAAGCATTATGGCCACCGCGAACCAGTGATGGATATTCTACATAATCCAAAATCTGATATCCCAGTCGGCTGGCAATTTTGGAAAATAAAAATCCAGTTGTCATTATTCCAAATCCAGCCTCGCCACCAATCTTCCAGGTAAAGCGCATAAAGATTTATTTGGGAAAAATTCTATTGCCTTTCTCATCCTCAATAAAAATCGCCGCCACAGGACAAGCTTTAGCTGCCTCAATGATGTTTTCCAACTCCTCTTCATCAATAGTGCGGACAATCACAGCTTTGGCCTCATTGTCCATCTGAAAACTTTTTGGTGATACTGCCACGCATGTTGCCGCTCCAATACAGATGTTTCTATCAACCCAAACTTTATATTTACCTTTGGCAACTACCGGGCCTGAAGGATTTTTTTCATCTTTTAGTTGATAATCCATAATTTTAAAAAAAACTTATAATAAAATTTTTTTTAAAGCCTCAAGAGGCAGTAATGCACATTTGACTCGATTGACTCCAAGCTCAATCCCCAGCATTTTAATAATAAAATTTTTATCGATTTTTTGCAATTGTTCTTTTGATTTGCCCTTGATTGATGATGTCAAAAGTGAAGCTGAGGCAATTGATATAGCACAACCACTACCAACAAATTTGACATCTTTAACAATATCACCTTCAAAATCGACCATCAAGCTGATTTTATCACCACACAAAGGATTAGCCACCTCAACTTTTTTGCTTGGGGTCTTAATTATTCCAAAATTTCTTGGATTTTGATAGTGATCTAAAATGATCTCTGAATAAATACTGGACATAATATAGATAAATCAAATATCAAATATCAAA
>JBNASR010000064.1:1659-4244 GCA_049717425.1 Microgenomates group bacterium
TTGATGCAGTGGTTGAGCGCAGTGATGACCAGAGCGAATACATACGCCACTTTCAGCCAAAACTGAAGCTACATCATGAGGATGAATCCCAAAAAAATCAAATGCCAAAATCCCAGCCCGACTCTTGATATTTCCCTCACCTAAAACTTTAATATTTTTTCCAAACTCATTCTTTAATTTTTCATAAGCATAACGAACCAATTTTTTTTCATGATCTTCAATTTTGTTCAAGCCAATAGATTGTAAATAATCAACAGCTGCGCCTAAACCAATCACCTCGGCAATTGATGGTGTGCCAGCTTCAAATTTGTGAGGTGGATCTTTAAAAATTGTTCTATCAACAAAGACCTCACTGATCATCTCGCCACCAAAGTTAAAAGGATACATTTCTTTTAAAAGCTCAAACCTTCCCCATAGCACGCCCACTCCAGTTGGCCCAAGCATCTTGTGAGAGGAAAAGGCCAAAAAATCACAATCTAAATCTTTAACATCAATTTTTAAATGAGGGGCTGCCTGAGCCGCATCAACAACAATGATAATTTTAGGATTGATTTTTCGAGCTTCTTTGACAATCTCTTTTATTGGATTAACTGTACCTAAAACATTTGATATATAAGTTAAAGCTAAAATCTTAGTTTTTTTGGTGATTACTTTATCTAATTTAATTTTTTCTACACCGGATTTTTCTTTATAAAAGATATTTAATCTACCATCATCAGCTAAATTAATCACTTTAAAAACTGCTCCAGTTTCAAGAGCTAGCATCTGCCAAGGAACAAAATTGGAATGATGCTCAAGGATAGTGGTAACAATCTCATCGTTTTTTTCAATAATTTTTCTTCCTAAACTGTAGGCAACTAAATTAATGCTTTCGGTTGTATTGCGGGTAAAAACAATCTCCTGAGGTTGACCATTGATTAATGAGGCTACTTTTTCTCTAGTTTTTTCATATTCCTCGGTGGCTTTTTCCGAAAGTGGATAAACACCGCGAAAGATATTGGCTGAGTATTTTTGATAGTATTCATTAATTTTCTCAATCACTAGCTTTGGCTTAAGGGAAGTAGCAGTTGAGTCAAGATACACCAATCCAGGCTGATTTTGAAAAATAGGGAAATCTTTTTTGATTTTTTTGGTATCTAACATTTTTATTTATTTTATCAAGAATTAGTTTTTAATCAATCTTATCTGACCTAATCCCATACTTGTTTTTAGCCCCATTCCAAAAAATGTCAAAGGATACAGATTAGCCTTTGCTGATTTGGTAATAATGATCTTAAAAAATCCATAACCACCAATATAATCATTAAAATGATTGAGCTTAATTTTTCTTGTTGATATAGTCTGTTGAACAATTTGAAACTCAGGTAAATGAAAAATAACTTTTTTATAGATATCTTGCTGATGTTTATAAAATGAATTCTGGATTACTTCAAAGGTAGGATTAAGATTATACTGGTTATTTTTTTTGAATAAAAATGGAGTGATTGTCTTTATGATAAATTTTTGACCTTTTTTAAATGTTTCATTTTGTAAAGAGTCATAGTAAAATAATTGATCTTTAAAAATTGAGGGAAGGTTTTTGTCAGGTTTTAAAAAAATTTTTTTGATTTTAAAATTTTTCTTCACATCGATCTCCTTTTTTTCAAAAATACTACTTAAAAAAAGGGAGAAAATCTCATCTTCTAAAAAATTGATTCTCATATATATGCAATCTTTGTAAAAAAAGGGGGGTAAGACTGTGAATGGTTTTTTTAAGTTCTTTTGATGATATTGAGTAGATTTTTTTGTATTGATTTCAGCCACTGACTTCAAAACAAAACTATATGTCTCATATCCTAAAAAATTGTTCAAGACCAAATCTTCATCTCCTTCAAGCTCAAAAATAATCGTCTTAAGCATTACTAATATTATATCAAATCATAGTTTTTTAGATTCATATAAAATCGCCAATCTTATCTTGTCGCCTTTTTGATTTTAACTAAACTTTTCAGATACGCTGCTAAAATCTCTCCATTCTCCTCTACTTGTATCTCACCTTCTTTGACACCAACTTTTACTCCCTGTTTAGTCAAATAAAGATTCATATTAAAATCCATAACTTATAACTTAATCCCTTATTTGGTTTTAAAGGTTAATACTGAAAATAATATGGAAGTACAAATAAATTTCAAAGATTTGTCTTAATCCCTTATTTGGTTTTAAAGATTAATACCAAAAAAAAGAAAACGACCAAGAGAAGTTTTAATGGTTGACTAGTCTTAATCCCTTATTTGGTTTTAAAGGTTAATACTAAAAGAAGGAGAGTCAATCGTCCTAGAGTATGATGAGTCTTAATCCCTTATTTGGTTTTAAAGATTAATACTTTTAAATTTGAATTAATTTAAATATAACATTATTTTTTAAGTCTTAATCCCTTATTTGGTTTTAAAGATTAATACTCGGGGTATATGTGTCTCCAACGAACTTTTTACCAATTGTCTTAATCCCTTATTTGGTTTTAAAGATTAATACTATTTTATAATCGAAAAATTATACGAGATTGCTCAAAAAACTGTCTTAATCCCTTATTTGGTTTTAAAGATTAA